>CALVZF010000012.1 GCA_944372455.1 uncultured Bacilli bacterium | reverse complement strand
ATTTTTTTCTTCTTCCATAATATACTTCCTTTCATTATCAACATTTTACATATTTAAGATATCATATTACCCCCCCCCGGTCAATATTTTTCTATCAACAGAAGGTTACTTTACATTTTAGTGTTTTCCAACACTTTATATTTTATACTTAACTATCAGTATACATCCCTATTATTTATATTATCATACCAAAATAAAAAAAACAATCCAAAAATTTTGGACTGTTTAAACTATTTGTAATAATAGCAATTATTTTGACTCACTACAAGTAGCTCCCATTGCTTCGTAAGATTCTTGTAATCTTGAAACTAATAACTCATTATCTTCATTCATTGAATCTTTCAGACTTGGTTGATCTTTAACTAATTTGTCTAAATCCATTTTTGAATAATCAATAGATACAGTACTTGTAACTGAATCATTTTCTGTTTTTACTTCAAATACATATCCACCATACTCTTTATCTAATTTAGAATAAGTATCATTAAATGTACTTTCAAACGTTTTAATTATATTTTCATCAGTAGAAGTTACTTTTTCAACTGTTTCTACACTTTTAACAGTTTTACCTACATAATTAATATTGTAAGTAGAATTTAATGTATAATTACTTACCACATTTTTGTTTTCTAATGTGCAAGTAATTTTTTTTAGAGTTTCATCTTTTGTACAACCAGTAACTCCAAATGCTAATAATGTAATTAAGCAGGCAGTTTTAATTTCTTTTCTCATACTCTCACCTTCCACTATTAGAATATCATAATAATAATACTTTGTAAATCAAAAAAATAGAACTTTGAATGTTCTATTTATTGTATATACCATGAATTTTTTGTCTTTCAGTTTCTGTTAAATTATCTACTTTCCATTCTTGATCATCTTTTGTTAAAGTTAAATTTAAAGTATATTTAACTCTATCTTTGGCTTTTTCTAATTTATCTAGTTTATAATCTGTATATTTTTCTTTCAAAATATTTCCATCATTATCAGTAAATTCACTCCTATTATTATTCATGTATTCATCTACATCATTATTTATTTTAGCAAGATCATATACTTCTATTTCTACTTCTACAGTAGCATTATCTCCATCTACTTTTTCTTCTTTAATTTGATAAGTTAAATTACTATATTGGTTTTTTAAAACTTGTTTGTATCTTTCTCTTTGATCATTTGTTAAATCATTTTCATCATCAACTACATCATTTAAATCATCTAATACATCATCATCTACTGTTTGATACTTATTTAAGAGTTCTTCTACTCTTTTAGTTGGAGTATTACTTACTTTATCACAGCCAGTTGAAAATAATAATAAGAAGCCTAAAAATATAAATGTCAATTTTTTCAAGTTTACCATAAAAATTCCTCCTCAATACTAATATGAGAAGAAATTTGAAATTTTATACATTTTTTAATTTTTTTGAATTAACTTTAATAATTCTTCTTTAATTAAATCCATAGCGCTCTTAGGATTGGCTTTCCCTTTAGTTTTTTTCATTACTTGACCTACAAAAAAGTCAACTGTTCTACCACGTTCTGGGTTATAGCTTTTTGCTAAATCTAGATTTTCATTAATTACTTCTTTAATAACACTTAAAATAGCGTTTGTATCTGTAATTTGTTCCATATTATTTTCTTTAATAATTATTGAAGGCTTTTTATTTTCTTCTAAACATTTATAAAATATATCTTTAGCTTGTTTAGTAGAGATAACATTTTTATTTATATATCCTATTAATTCAACTAAATCATCAGTTTTAAAAGTACAATCATTTATATTTATTTCTTCTTTATTAATATAACCTAGTATTCTAGTATTAATCCAATTTGCAGCAATTTTTGGTTCTACACCTTTTTTAATTACTTCTTCAAAATATAAAGCAGTTTCAATATTTTTAGTTAAAATAGTAGCATCATATAAAGATAATTCATATTCATTTATGTATTTGTTAATTCTTTCAAATTGTAACATTGGTAATTCTTCTTTAATTTCATTAATTAATTTTTCAGTAATTTTAAATGGAGGGATATTTGGTTCTATATAGTATTTATAATCTAAATTTTCTACCTTCTCACGCATCCTATATGTTTTTCCTGTAGTATCATCATATCTTCTAGTTTCCATTACTATTTTTTCTCCACTATCAAGTAACTCACTTTGTCTTTTAATTTCATACTCAATTGCATCTTTAACATTACTAAAAGAATTTATATTTTTCATTTCTACTTTTGTACCAAGTGTTTTACTTCCCTTTTTAGCAAGTGAAATATTAACATCACATCTCATTTGACCTCTATCAGTTCTTGCTTCACTAATATTAGTATATAAAAATATTCTTCTTAAAGAATCCAAGAATGCTAAAGCTTCTTCTGAACTATGAATGCATGGTTCTGTAACTGTTTCTAATAGTGGAACACCTGCTCTATTGTAATCTATTAAAGAATAAGTGTCATAATGATCTAAACTTGCAGTATCTTCTTCTAAATGAATATCGTGAATATTAATTCTTTTTACTTTATCTGCTACATATACATCAATATATCCGTTAATCCCCACTGGTTTAGTATTTTGGGTTATTTGATATCCTTTAGGTAAATCTGGATAGTAATAATTTTTTCTATCAAAAAACATTTTTTCAGGTAATTTACAATTTAAAGCCATAGCCATTAAAATTGATTTTCTTACTGCTTCCATATTAGCAATTGGTAAAATTCCTGGGAAACCTAAATCTATCTCTGAGATATTTTCATTTGGATTTTCATTATAATTATTTGGAGCAGGCGAAAACATTTTAGATTTTGTTTTTACTTCACAGTGGACTTCAAGTCCTATTGTTACTTCATAATTCATTAGTTTTCACCTCCTGCAATTTGTCCTTTATATGTAAGAGCATTTTCTATTTTATTTGCGATATTTAATAATTTTTCATCTTGTTTAATTCCAGAAGTTATATTAATTCCAATTGGCATATTATGAACAAAGCCTGAGGGAATAGTTATACTTGGAAATCCACCAAAGTTTGCGATTGCCATGTGATTTTCTAATAATAAATATCTATCAGATAGTTTATCAATATCTTCTTTTCTAAATGTAGGGGCAATGCTGCCAGTAGCGGGTAAAATCATTGCGTCGTATTCTTTAAATAAGGTAGTCATTTTATCTACTATTAGTCTTCTTATTCTTCCAGCATTTAAAAATAATTTTTCTTGATTTTCTTTTTGTAATATATAACTTCCTAAAACAAATCTTCTTTTTATTAGTTCTGAAAATCCTTTAGTTCTAGCATTAAACATTATTTCATTAATGTTATCTCCTGCACCTCTTGGCCCAAAAATAATACCTGTTAAATTTGAATTATTACTTGTTGCTTCAGCACAACTTATTGTTATATAAGTAGGGAAAATAGCTTTTAATAAATTTTTATCTATGCTAACTTCTTCTATAGTCATTCCTAAATTTTTACATTTTTCTTTAATTAAATCAAAATTAATTAATATTTGATCTAATTCTTCATCCATATCATCTTGATAATTATTTCTATCAACTAATTCTTTAATATAAAATAATTTTTTTCCTTTAATATCATTATTTATGTTAGCGGTTAAATTGATATTACTAGAATCAAAAGTAGTCATATCTTTTTCATCTTTACCTTTTATGGCATCTGTTACTATAGCAGAATCTAATACACTTCTTGTAAAACACCCTACATGATCCATACTTGAAGCAAAAGCAAAAAGTCCAAATCTAGAGACTAACCCATAGGTAGGTTTATATCCTACAATTCCTCCATAACAAGCAGGTTTTCTTATTGAATCTCCTGTATCACTTCCAATTGAGAAAGGTACAATACCACTTGCTACTGCTGAAGCACTGCCTGCTGAGGATCCTCCTATTAATCTTTTTGCATTCCAAGGGTTTTTAACTGGACCCGTGTGACCTGTAGTCCCAGTTCCTCCCATAGCTAATTCATCTAAAACTGTTTTGCCTATCAATATTGCCCCTTTATTGTATAATTTATTTACACAAGTAGCATTAAAAAATGGGACGTAATCTTTTAAAATATTTGAAGAAGCAGTTGTTAAAATTCCTTTAGTTGAAAAATTATCTTTTAAGGCATAAGGGATTCCTTTAAGTGGTGAATCTTTTACACTATCTAAATTATCCAATTGATTTTTAGCATTATCTTCTGTAATAGTCACAAATGAATTTAATTTTTCTTGATAATCTTTAGCTCTTTCAATTGCTTCTGTTGTAAGGGATGAAACAGTTGTTTCATTTTTATCAAGAGAAAGTTTTATTTCAGCAATCGTCTTATCTAAATAACTCATTATTCCACCACCTTTGGTACACGTATTTCATTACCCATTTTAGAATCGGTATTAGAAAGAGCATCTTCTTTAGTAATAGTTCTTATATTTTCGTCTTTTCTTAATTCTACATCTTGTAATTCAAAAGGAAATGTCATTGGTTCTACTTGATTAATTCCTTCAATATTTGAAATTAAATCCATTTGTTTTAAAATTACATCAAATTCTTTTAGTAATGTTTGATATTCTTCATCTTTCATGTCAAACATTAATTTATTAGCATAATCTTTTAGTAGTTCTTTTGTTATCATAAATTTATCCTCCTAAAATTCACAATTATTTGGAGTTCTTGGATAAGGAATTACATCGCGAATATTATCTACTCCAGTTAGATAAATTAAAAGTCTTTCAAATCCCATTCCAAATCCTGAATGAACACATCCTCCATATTTTCTTAGATTTAAATACCAGTCTAATCCTTCTTTAGACATTTTAAGTTCATCCATTCTTTGAACTAGTTTATCGTAATTTTCTTCTCTTTGACTTCCACCCATTAATTCACCAGATCCAGGTACTAGTAAATCAACTGCAGCTACTGTTTTATTGTCCGGATTTAATTTCATATAAAATGCTTTAATGTCTTTAGGCCAATCAGTAATAAATACTGGAGCTTTAAAGTATTCTTCAGTTAAATATTTTTCATGTTCTTTAGCGATATCTTCTCCTTGTACTGGTTTATGTTCAAAATTTCTACCACTATTTTGTAGAATTTCAATAACTTCTTTATGAGTTATTCTAATAGCTTTGTTATTAAGTAGTGTATTTAATTTATCAATTAATCCTTTTTCTACAAATTTATTAAAGAATTCTATTTCTTCTTTAGCATGTTCCATCACATATTTTACAACATATTTAAGCATATCTTCTTCAATATCCATTAATTTTTCTAGATCACAGAATGCAATTTCTGGTTCTATCATCCAAAATTCACTAGCATGAGTTTTAGTATTAGAGTTTTCTGCTCTAAAAGTAGGTCCAAAAGTATAAATCTTTTTATAGGCCATTGCGAATGTTTCTCCTTCTAATTGACCAGTAACTGTTAATCCTACTTTTTTACCAAAGAAGTCTTTTTTATAATCAATTTTACCAGCTTCAGTTCTTGGAATATTATCTAGGTCAAATGTGGTTAATTTAAACATTTCTCCTGCGCCTTCTCCGTCATTAGCAGTTATAAGTGGTGTATGTACATAGACATATCCTCTATCTTGAAAATATTTGTGTATTGCATAAGAAGCAATACTTCTGACTCTAAAAACTGCATTAAATAAATTAGTTCTAGGTCTAAGATATGCTTGTTCTCTTAAAAATTCATTAGTATGTCTTTTAGGTTGTATAGGATAATCTGCCGGGCAATCTCCTTCTAAACTTATATTAATTAAAGATAGTTCAAAAGCTTGACCTTCTTTTGGAGAAGGTATTAATTTTCCTGTAACTTTTATAGCGCTTCCTATTTTTAATTTTTGTATTTCCTCAAAAATTTTTAATTTATTATCATATACAATTTGTAATGATTTAAAATGAGTACCATCGTTAAAATCAATAAATCCAAATTCTTTTTGTTTACGATGATTTCTTATCCAACCTTGTAATGTAACCTCTGTTCCTAATAATGCTTTTTCTTCTGCATAAACTTCTCTCAAATCTTTTATCATAATTTTCTTCCTTTCATAAAAAAAGTTAATGAAAACAAGGGACGAATTATCGCGGTACCACCCTATTTATCATTAACTGATATCTCAAAATTTTAACGGATTATCCGGCCTATTTTACTAATTTTTCAAATAGACAACTAGTAGGTGTTCTTCTTATATTACTATTATTAGTTTCCACAACCACTAACTTTCTTTAAATAGTTTAATATAATACTTTTCCTCATAATAGTTTTTAAATAAAACTTATAGCCCAATTATATATTGTTAATTATATTTTGTCAAATGCTTATTTATATTTTTTTAAATTTTGATTAGAATTAACTAAATTTAGGTAATCGTCTTTTTCTTGTTTTAAAATCTGATTATTAATTTGCATCATATTTAAATGATTTATTTTAGCTAGTTTTTCTAATATTAAAAATTGTTTATTGGTAATTTTATGTCCAGCATATAAAATATTTGGTATTTGTACATCTACTTTATTTGCTTTTACTTCAAAGTTAACAAATCCTAAAATGTTTATAAGCATATCTTTAGTTCCAAGATTATAAAATCTTAAATTTTGATTGTTTTGAATTATTTGTTGATATTTTTTATTTATATCTATTTTATAAATTTTTTCTGCTAATATTAAGGCATATTCATCGTGAAATGTTACCAATTTATTAAATTCATAAACTTTATAAAAAATCCCTTCCGGAGAAATGAACCCATTCCATCCTTTTATTTTGTCTAAGTTATTTATGTTATATGGCATAAAACTTATTGTAACATCTTCATTCATAAAAACACTTCCTAAAAAATAAAAGCTAACAAATTGTTAGCTTTAATTATCTAAATGGCGCCTGTTGTAGGACTCGAACCTACGACCTATCGGTTAACAGCCGAGTGCTCTACCGACTGAGCTAAACAGGCAAACTTTTTCAAGTACATTCCAATTATAATCTATTTATAAATTAGCTGTCAATATATTTTTATGTTTTTTTCCAAAAATTATACTTGAAAAGTTTTTATTACCACCAATATACGTTATCTATAAAATAATGTTATGAAATTAATTTTTCAATTTGTTGCTCTGATAACCCAGAAACTAAAGAAATAGTTTGTAAATCAATATTGTTATTAATCATATTTTTTATCATTTCTCTTTTTGCTTGATGTTCCCCTTCTTTCAAACCTTGTTGAACTCCTTGCTCTATACCTTCCTTAAGTCCTTGTTGTATACCCTCTTTCAAACCTTTTTGTATTCCCTTTTGTATTCCTTTTTGTAATCCCTTTTGTAATCCCTTCTTTTCAGCCTTTATTTTCGCACTCTTTACTGCACTATTTACCGCACTCTTTATCATTGTATTTCTAACTTTTCTTTCTACTATTTCTCTATCATACATCCCTACTAACTCTTCATCCTCTGATAAATCTACTAACTTTTCTTTCGCTTTCTCCATAGTATCATCACCTTCTACTATCTTTTCTATCTCTTTTATGTCCTTCATCGTTAATAATAACAACGCTTTCTCTTCTTTTGTTAATTCTTTTTTTTCATTATAATATATTCTTTTTACTTTATCTAGGTTTACATGATACTTTTCATAATTTTCGTTCTCTACCAGTTTCCTTTCTTCATCCATTATTTTAAACTTTATTATTACTCGCTCATCAAATTTTGTGAACATATCAAAGTTTATTTGTATTATCTTTTTCTCTTCTATATAATCTTCTCCACTTATGAATTGTTCTGCTGCTATCTTTTGTTGATATGCATTATTTTTGGAAAACAATCCTTCATAGTAATCTTTATTCATTTCTAAATTTATTCTATTATTTAATACGTCTACTATTAAATCTGATGTTTTTTTCTTTTCTCTTGCTTTTCTATTCATATGTTCACTATTTCTTATTATTACATTATCTTTTATTACTTCTTTTGGTATCTTTGTTACTATATTTATTAAATCTGCTAAATAATCCCTACATTCTTCTGATGTTAGTAAAGCTTTAAATACTGGATCATATACTGCTGGTATTATTTCTCCTTTTTTTATTACTTTTCTTATTTTTACCACCTCTTTCTCTTACTTTTTAACACAATATTTTTTTACTGTAAAACATACAATTAGTTATTTTATTTCTATAATAAATCCTAAAAATTAAAAATTACAGAGCATTTTTTTATCTCTGTAATTTCTAATTTTATATTAAACTAAATTATTAATTTTATAAATTATTTTCATTTTCTCTAATTTTTGAAGTTTTAATTATTTTCTTTAATATTTTAATATAGCCTATCATTTTAATTTTTTTAATAACGTATTTGTTAGGTATTTTATTAAAGATTTGCTTTTCTTTATCAAAGATATTTGTTATTAATTCAATGAACAAGGGAGCTTTTTCTTTTAATAAAATAGGACCAAATAAAATTTCAATCTTTTTATATTTAACTTTATTATTAACTTTTTTAAACAATATAATTGTTGAAATAACATTATTTTCTTTAATTAAAATTTCATCAACGATTTTATATTTATTAGCTGTTAAAAATCTTCTAACATTATTTATATTATTATTTGCTTGTATAATAATATTTTTAGCCTGTTTAGTTTTATTTATATCAAATTTTAAAATATCTACTATTTTATTACCACCAAGTCCAGAAATTATAATAGTATCAAACTCATTATCATTAATATTTTTTAGTCCATCAGAAATTCTAGTTTCTATTTTATCTTCTAAATGAAATTTTTTCACGTTTAAGTAAGCACTATTTAAAGGTCCATTATTAATATCTGAAGCTATAATTTTAACATTTTTATATTTTTGAGCAATATATATACTTAAAAGACCATGGTCACATCCTACATCAATTATTTTAGAATTATCTATAACGAAATCTCCAATAGTTTTTAGTCTATTGGAGATATTTATTATTTTATTCACTCATAAAATCCTTTAATTTTTTAGAACGTGATGGGTGTCTTAATTTTCTTAGTGCTTTAGCTTCTATTTGTCTAATTCTTTCTCTTGTTACCCCAAAGATTTGTCCCACTTCTTCTAAAGTTCTACAAGTACCATCAATAAGTCCAAATCTTAATTTTAAAACTTGTTCTTCTCTATCTGTTAATGTCATTAATACATTACTTATTTGATCTTTTAAAATTTCATTAGTTGCGAAATCTTCTGGACTCATGTTTCTTTCATCAGGAATGAAATCCCCTAAATGTGAGTCTTCTTCTTCACCTATTGGAGTATCAAGTGATACTGGATCTTGAGCAATTTTAATAATTTCACGTACTTTTTCTACAGGAATTTTCATACGTGCAGCAATTTCTTCCTCTGTAGGTTCACGGTTTAATTCTAGTGTTAATTGTCTTTGATGTCTAGTCATTCTGTTTATAGTTTCTACCATATGCACTGGTACACGTATCGTTCTTGCTTGATCTGCAATTGCTCTTGTAATAGCTTGTCTTATCCACCAAGTAGCATAAGTACTAAATTTATATCCTTTAGAAGAATCAAATTTATCTACTGCTTTCATTAATCCAATATTTCCTTCTTGAATTAAATCTAGAAAAAGCATTCCTCTACCTACATAACGTTTTGCGATACTAACTACTAATCTTAAATTAGATTCTGCAAGTAATCTCTTTGCTTCTTCATCACCATCTGCAATCCTGTGTGATAATTCTAATTCCTCATCCAAAGATAAAAGTGAAATTTTTCCTATTTCTTTTAAGTACATACGAACTGGATCGTTAATATTAATATCTTTTGTTAAAGCATCGTCATCTAAAATTAATGGAGTACCATCTTCGTCATCATCCTCTTCACTAGCTGATACTACTTCAATATGATTATCAGTAAGAAGATTATAGACTTGATCTAAAGAATCACTATCCATATCAAGACCTTTTAATACTTCAGCTAATTGTTCATAAGTAATTTTTCCGTCTTTTCCTAATTCAAGTAATTCTTTTTGCCTTTGTTCAAAAGTTTTAATCTCTTCCATTACTTTCCACTCCCTTTTTTAAATTGGTAATTTTTTGAGCTAGTTCTATTTGTTTTTCTAAGTCTTTTTCATCTTTTAATTTTTCAGTCAATCTATCAACTTCACTCTTAAAATTATACTCTCTTAGAACTTTGAAATAATCTGTTATTTCTTCTTCTGTGTAATCTAACTTATAATCAAAATTTAAGATTTCACTCACTAAATCTACCAGTTCTTGCTTATTTGAGAGATAATTTAAAAAATCACTAGTGTTAATTGTATCATATTTTTTGACAAAATACATTATTTCTGATGCTAAAAAACGATAAATTTTAGTTGGAAGGTATGGAAATACCTTTTCATATTTATAAGTTAATTCTTTATCTTTTAACATATAGTATAAAATTTTTCTTTCTGCCTTTGTATATTTATCTACGATATTAGTATCTATTTTTTTATATTGTTTATGTTTTTTAGGGATATATTTAGGTCTTTCCTCTATTATTTCTAAATGTTTTAAAGAATCACTATATTGTTGTTCTAATTCTTTATTATCATTATTTAACTCTTTCCACAACTTGTCCATTAAAGTTTCAAAACTTATACTTACTTCATTTGAAATTTTCTTTAAAGTTAATTCTCTTAATACTTCATCATCAATAGTTTTAACTTCTTTTATTACTTCATTAATATAATTACTTAGATCTTCATTACTATTTAGATTTTTTCCTTCTTTTAAATAATTCAGTTTAAAATCTAAAAAACTAATACAGTTATTTAATTTTTCTTTAAATTTTTTAGCTCCAAATTTAATTATATATTCATCTGGATCTAAGTTAGATTCTAATCTTACTACCTTAGGATTAACGCCAATTTTTACTAATTCATTCCCACAAGCATAAGTAGCTTTATTACCTGCACTATCGCCATCAAAACATAAAATAACGTTATGACTCATTTTTTTAATTAAATTTGCATTTTCTACTGTAAGTGCTGTCCCCATAGTAGCAACTACATTTTTAACATCAATTGAATATGCTCTAATTACATCCATAAAACCTTCCATAATTATTACTGAACCTGATAATCTAATTTCATTTTTAGCTCTATGATAATTATATAAGTTTAATCCCTTTTTAAATATTACTGTTTCTTTAGTATTTATGTATTTAGCAGTATCACTCACATTGTAAATTCTTCCACTATATCCAACTATTTTACCCTCTAAATTCCACACCGGAAACATAATACGATTAATAAATAAATCTTGATATCCATAATCTGTTTTATTACTTATTCCAATATCTAATAAATCTTTTTCGCTATAGCCTTTTTGTATTAATAATTTTGTTACACTTTTATCAAAAGAAAGCGCTAGACCTATTTGAAATTCTTTTATAATGTCTTCATTAATTCCTCTATTTTTTAAATATTCTCTTGCTTCATGTCCATTAGTAGTATTTAAATTGTTTTGATAAAACTTGTTAGTAAAGTCATATATTTCGTAAAATTTATCATAATTATCTTTCTTTTTATAAGTATTTACATTAAGGGTAACCCCACATTTATTTCCTAATACTTTAAGGGATTCTACATAATTTAAATTTTCGTAATTCATTACAAAACTAATGGCATTACCTTTCGCACCACAAACAAAACAAGTATATATTCCCTTTTCTGGTGAAACACTCATTGATGGTGAGTGGTCATCGTGAAATGGACAAAGTCCGAAATAATTTCGTCCTTTTTTGGTTAAAGGTATATAAGATGAAATTACTTCTACAATATTGGTTTTCTTTTTTATTTCTTCAATTTGTTCTTCTGTAATCATCTTAATCTTTCCTTTCTTTTATCTTGTTTTTTCTCTTGTTTCATTATTTTGTAAATTTTGTTTTTTTAATATTTCAATAAGTCTTAATCTAAGGAGTTTTAAAAGTTCAATATCATCTATTAGTAAATTATTTTCATTAGAAATTTTAAAATGTTTATTATTTAATCTACTATAAAAATTAGTTAATATTGTATTATAAGATATATTTTGATTCATATTTTTACCTATATTAACTAGACCATTTATATAACTAGTAATATTATAATTAGTTAACTCAAAGTATCTTTGATTTTTCATTCTATCAAAAAACTTTGTATTTTGTTCGTTACTGCAAAATATCTTCTTAGTGTTTAAAACATTTGGATAATTTGGATATTTTTCATTATCAAATTGATCAAATACTGGATCAATTACAAAACTTCTATACCCTTTTTCTGTATTAAGTCCTATAATAGAAAAATAATGGACAGTATCTTGAAATCCCAAATCTTTAGTACTCAGTAAGTCATAATTTATATTTTTAAAATCATATAATTCTTGTCCAATAAAACTACAACATTCAAAACATTTTCTATTGTCAGCTTTTGTAACATTATTTTCAATTCTTGCTTGATTAATTAAATATTGAATCACTTGAAAAGCATCATAACTATTTAATGGATTATTATACATTAGTTTTTCTTCAAATGGCATAAGTACCTCCTAAGTAACTTCAAAAGTGGTTTCATCTATAAATTTATAGTTTGTTTTATATTTTAATTCTCTTACAAGCCTACTTAAAGCATCATCTTTCATTTTAGCTTCTATCATAATATCAAAATCTCTATTTATAAATTTAATTTGTTCTATAAAGTTTATAAAGTCATCTACATTTATATATTCGTGATGACTTCTAAATTCTTTTTTTAATTTACTTTTTGGAGAAGAAAAATGAACTTTAGGATTTAACTTTTGATTATTCCAAGTATCAAATATATCTTTAATATATAGAGAAATTTTTTCACCATTATTATTGCACATAAAATGATGATAATCAAGTACCATAGGAATTTTTAAATCTTTACAAAGTCTTAATACATCTTGTATATTAAATACTTTATCATCGTTTTCTATAATTATCATATTTTGTATTTTAGGATCAAGTTTTTTAAAATTATTTTTAAACCTAGCTATACTATTAACTTTTCCAAAAGCGTTACTACCTACATGAAGTACTAATTTAGGTTCTTTAATATTGAATGATTCTAGCATATTTTGTTGAAATTTAAGTATACTAATAGTGTTACTTAAGGTTTCTTTATTTACACTATTTAATACACAATATTGATCTGGATGAGTATCTACTCTCATTTTACTTTTATTTATTAAATTACCAATTTTAGTGTAATATTTTTGATATTTTTTTAAATAATCAAATTTGACATCAGATTTTGTAGCTAAAGGAATAAGCTTTGAGGTTAAACGATAAAAATGAAAATTATTTTTAATATTATATTTAATTATTTCTTCTAACGCTTTAAAATTAGCTATTATTTTCTGATTAATTATTTCTAATCTTTTATCTTCATCCATTTTTAAATAATTAGTATAAGTTAATGTTCTAGAAGTAGTAAAATCTTTTAAAGTTTTAGATAATGCAGCATAACCTAATCTTATTCTCATAATAATCACCATTATTATTATGGTAATAAATTGAATTTTTAAAGGAGGAAAAAAATGAGTTTAAAAAAAATATTTATTATTAATGTATTTTCAATTTTTTTACTAAGCTTTTTAACTCATTTTGTTTATGAGTTATTTCCTAATACTTTTACAAGTATATTTTTTCCTGTAAATGAAAGTATTTTTGAACATACAAAAATGATTTTTACGACTATTATGATTTATGGAATTATTGAATATTTTATTTTAAAAAAATATAATAGAGAAAATTTTTGTTTTGCTTTACTAACAAGTTCTATTATTACAATTATTTTTTTAGTATTAACTTTTACTCCTATTTATTATTTAATGAATAAAAAAGAAAACATGATTATAACTTTAATTATTTATTTTATCTCTATTATTATTGGACAAATTTTTAGTTATTATATTATTAAAAATAATAAGCACTATAAAACTTTAAATATTATATCTGTTATTGTTATTCCAATTATTTTTACTGTATATGGATTATTAACTTATTACCCGATAAAAGTTCCATTATTGTATGATTTTTCAAACAATAAATACGGATTATATACTTATTATAAATAAAATCAATATCATATTAATTTTGTGATATTGATTTTTATATTATTAGCTTAGTGTTGCTTTAATTCTTCTTACTCCAGCGCCTACTGCTTCTTCTTTTATTATTTTAAATACCCCTAATTCACTAGTATTTTTTACATGAGGTCCCCCACAAATTTCTTTAGAATAATTACCAATAGAATAAACTTTTACAATTTCTCCATATTTATTAGCAAATAATCCTACTGCGCCTCTTTGTTTTGCTTCTTCTACACTCATTTCTTCCATTGAAACATCTAATGCTTCACTTATTTTTTCGTTCACAATTGTTTCTACTTTTTTCTTTTGTTCATCAGTAAGTTTAGCTGGATATGAGAAATCAAATCTTAATCTTTCTGAATTGATATTAGATCCTTTTTGATTAACATCATTACCCAATACATCTTTTAGTGCTTGGTGAAGTAAATGAGTTGCGGTATGATATTTAATATTAATTAAAGAATGATCAGCTAATCCACCCTTAAATTTTTCTGTAGCGCCTTTTCTAGATTTTTCTTGATGTTCATTAAAAAATTTATGAAATCCTTCCATATCTAAATCCATACCAATTTCATCTGCAAACTCTTTTGTCATTTCAGGTGGAAACCCAAATGTATCATAAAGTCTAAAAACAGTTTTACCATTTATTGTATTAATATTTTGTTTTTTTAATATTTCAGTAATCTTATTAAATTCTTTAATACCTTTTTCAAGAGTCTTAGCAAATTTTTCTTTTTCTTGTTTTAAAACTTCTAAGATTCTATCTTTATTTCTTTCAATTTCTTTATAATATTTACCATATTTTTTAAAAATTAATTTAGCAAGTTCTAAATCAAAATCACTATTTATATCAATTTCTAGTTTTTTAGCATATCTAATCATCCTACGAATTAATCTTCTTAAAATATAACCTTGATCAGTATTAGATGGTACTATATTAGCGTCATCCGCAGTAATTATAACGACTGCTCGTATATGATCTGCTACAATTCTCATTGCTTTAGCATATTCTTCATTTTGGTAACTTTTATTTGATAATTTTTCAATTTTTTCAATTACATCTTTCCAAATTGAAGTTTCATAGTTATCTGTTTTGCCTTCTAAGATAGCAGTGGTTCTTTCTACCCCCATACCGGTATCTACATTTTTTTGTTTTAAAGTTTCAAATTTACCATCTGAAGTTTTATTGTATTGCATAAATACATTATTCCAAATTTCTACCCATCTATCATCTTTAGGGTCAAATACTTTTGGGACTTCTTCATCACTTCTAAAATAGAAAATTTCAGTATCAGGTCCACAAGGTCCTCCAGATTCTACTCCCCACCAATTATCTTTTTCTCCAAGGTAAGCAATTCTTTCTTTGGGAATTCCTTGTTCTATCCAGTGTTCTACACTTTCATTATCAGCTTCAACTAATTCGTTCCCTTTAAATACTGTAACCGCTAATTTTTCTACAGGAATATTTAAAACCTTAGTTAAAAACTCAAAGCTCCAAGCAATAGAATCTTTTTTAAAATAATCACCTAGACTCCAATTTCCCAACATTTCAAAAAAAGTATGATGAGTTTTATCTCCCACTTTATCCAAATCTGTTAATCTAAAACATTTTTGAACATCAGTAAGTCTTTTCCCCATTGGATGAGCTTCACCTAGTAAGTATGGTATTAATGGTTGCATACCAGCAGTATTAAATAGGCAAGTTGGATCATTTTCTGGTATTACAGAAGCAGATTCTATTTTTGTATGCCCTTTTGATACAAAGAAATCTAAATATAAGTCTTTTAAATTTTTAGCCATCTATCTTCACATCCTTTATTACATTAATTACCTTTTCTTTTAATTCATCTAATGTACCATTATTTTTAATAATGTAATCATAATTTTGATAATTATCTAAAGCAGTTTCTGTTGAGTGTGTTAGTTGTTTACTATTTAAATCACTTTCAAAATTATTTCTTTCAAGTTTTAAAGTTATTACATTTTTAAAACTAGCTTTTAAACTTTCTATTTCTAAAGGAAAACGTATATCATCAATTATGAATATATTAAAAAAATGTTTTAAAATTTCAATATCTTCAATAGTTCTATCAATGAAAAAGGTTTCTTTATTTAAGCCCTTTCTAATTACTTCTGTACCAAGTTGTTGTAATAATTCTCTTGGCTTAGTCTCATCTTTTCCGTCCCAACCAAAGAAATTTTTAACATATAATTTTAAATATAGTGCGATTAAGGTAGTAGTAACTTTTTTATTTTGAGCTTCATAATATTCTTTTATAAATTCTCCAGTAGTAGTTTTTCCATGTCTAGCTTTTCCACATATTAAAATAATAGTTGGTTCACTGTTTATTAATTCCATACTATAATCCTCCTAAGTGATTTTATAATTAATTATTATCAATAATATTTTTAATATAATCTATAACTTCATCCAATTTGATATTTTTAGATTCATTATCTTTTCTCAATTTAATTTCTACTAAATTTTCATTTAAAGATTTTCCAACTACTATTCTAATTGGAAGTCCTATTAAATCCATATCATTAAATTTAATTCCAGGTCTTTCATCTCTATCATCTAGTAAAGTATCAATTCCTAAATTATTTAAATTATTGTAAAGCTCAGTTGCATAATTTACTTGGTTTTCATCTTTTGTACTTATAATTACAATAGCTACTTTATATGGTGCAATATTAATTGGCCAAATAAGACCTTTTTCATCATTATTTTGTTCAGCTATTGCAGCCATACATCTTCCAATTCCAATTCCATAACTTCCCATTACTACTGGTTTAAGTTTATTTGATTCATCTAAATAATTTAAATTTAAACAAGTAGAATATTTAGTACCAAGTTTAAAAGTATTTCCAATTTCTATTCCCTTAACACTTTCTAATTTACCACCACATTTAGGGCAAACATCATCTAACGTGATGAATCTAATATCACCTGCTATATCATATTTAAAATCATTTAAGTTAACATTTATATAGTGGTAATCTTCTTTGTTAGCTCCTACTACAAAATTAGTCATTTCTAAAACTTCATTATCAATTACTACTTTAATATTAAGGTCAATTGGACCAATAAATCCTTGGCAAGTAAAAGAATCAACCTCATTAGGAAGTGCTAAAGTAATTTCTTTATTGTCTAATAGTTTAGAAAGTTTAACATCATTTAACTCCCTATCTCCTCTTAATAAGCATAGTACTAACTCCTCATCAGCTTTTACTACTACTGCCTTTAAAAGTTTGCTTTTTGGAAGATTTAAATAATTCGATACTTCTTCAATAGTTTTAGCTTTAGGAGTATGTACTAATTCCTTTGGCTTTAAAGTTTCTTTAATACATTTTTCAGTAACACACTCCGCTACTTCTATATTAGATGCATAATCACAAGAGGTACAAGTAATTAATCTATCTTCTCCAATAGAAGATAAGGCTTGAAACTCTTCAGATAAAAGTCCTCCCATTACTCCTGTATCGGCTTTAACAATTTTGTAATTTATTCCTAATTTATTAAAAATATTTTTATAAGCATTATAAATTTTTGAATACGATTTATCTAAGCCTTCTAAATCTTTATCAAAAGAATAAGCATCTTTCATGGTAAACTCTCTAACACGAATTAATCCATATCTTGGCCTTGCTTCATCTCTAAATTTATTTTGTATTTGATAAATATTAAATGGCATATCTTTATATGATTTAATTTTTTCTTTGGCTGCAAGTACAAATAATTCTTCGTGAGTTGGTCCTAAAACATAAGGTTTATCATATCTATCATTAAGTTTAAAGATACTACTTCCAAAACTTTTAGTCCTTCCAGATTTTTCATATACTTCTTCATGAATTAAAGAAGGCATTAAAAGTTCTTGTGATCCTGCATTATTCATTTCAGTTCTCACAACATTCTCAATATTTTTAATAGTTTTTAATCCAAGAGGCATAAGCATATAAACTCCACTAGAACTTTTTTTAATCATTCCGCTTCTTACTAATAAATTTCCACTTACACTCTCTTCATCTTTTACATTCTCTCTTAAAGTATAAAAAAAACTGTTTTTGAGTTTCATAAAATCGCCTCCATGTCTTATTAATTATATAATAAAATTCAAATATAATAAAGAAAAAAATTAGTTTTTAGCTAATTTTTCTTAGTAAACTCATTATTGTTAAATATATCATTTTCACTGTTAAAAGTTTCCATAAAATGAGTTACTCCTTCTACCCAGTATTTATTTAAGTCATTAGGATCATTTTTAGCATTAGTTGGAGCATATAAATTTCTAATTTTAGAAGGAGTATCAAATCCTTTATCTATATAATTATATCTAAGCTGTACAATATGTTCTATAATTCCAGCATCAGGACTTTCAAATTTCCATAATTCACTTGGATTAGCTGGGTTCATTAAACCCGCTGGATTATTATAATTTAGATAAGCATTACTATTATAAGGAATCCCATCTTTTGAAGATTCTTGGTACTGTATTGCTAATGTTAAAACTTCATCTATCCCAAATAAATCCGAATAGTATTTTACTTTATATGGTTCATTACCTTTTTCCTTAGAATTAAAATTCTTATTTAAAATTTGTTCAGCTGATAAGTTAAAATCTTGAGGGATTTGACTTAAATGTCTTAAAAAAATTATTATACCTTGTTCTACATTAGATACTTTTTTATTAGAAACTTTAAAAGCAGGATTTAAAGTTTCTAAATACTCTTTATTAGTAAAGTTATCAGTAAGTTCAAGCGCTAATGAATAGGCAATCTCAGGATTTATATTATAAACACTATTACAATAATTATCAAAAAGATCTTTATATGATTGATTAGTATTAATATCTTGATTTATATTAGTATTTAATACTATTGAAGAAGTAGATGAAATATTTTCATTAGGTTTTTGATATTGCAATCCTAAAGCAAAAACTAATGAACATATACACAAAGTTCCAACCGCTAAAGATAGTTTAATAGCTTTTATTCTTTTTTGGGCTTTAAATCTTTTCTTTTTTAAGCTTTCTTCTCTATGTATTTTATATTTTATTTGTCTTTCATAATAATTTTTATTAATTATTTCAATAACTTCATCATTATTTAGCATCATACCAATCCTTACCACTATCTATTTCTACTTCTAATTTAACTTTTAAGTCCATAACATTTTCCATTGTATCTTTAACTATTTTATAAACTTCTTCTTTTTCTTCTTTTAAACAATCAAATATTAATTCATCGTGAACCTGAAGAATCATTTTACTTTTCAATTTATGAGTTTTAAAAGCTTTCGCCACATCTATCATAGCTTTTTTAATTATATCTGCACTAGTACCTTGAATTGGAGTATTAAGCGCAATTCTTTCTCCTTGTTGTCTTATCATATAATTAGTGTTTTTTAATTCTTCAATCACTCTTTTTCTATTCATTAAAGTTTTAACATAACCATTTTGATAAGCTTCTTTTATAATATTATCCATATATTCTTTTACCCCTTTAAAGGTTTCTAAATACTTATCAATAAATGCTTTAGCAGTTTTTGTATCTACTTCTAAATTTTCTGATAATCCAAAACTACTTATTCCATATATTATTCCAAAATTTACCGCTTTAGCAGTTCTTCTCATTTCTTTAGTAACTGAGTTAACATCTACTCCAAAAATATCTGAAGCAGTTTTTGTATGAATATCTACATGCGAATCAAATGCTTTTATTAAATCTTCTGAATTTGAAATATGTGCTAGTATACGAAGTTCAATTTGTGAATAATCACTAGATACTAATATACTATTTTCACTAGGGACAAATGCTTTTCTAATTAATCTTCCTTCTTCATATCTTATAGGAATATTTTGTAAATTAGGTTCTATACTAGATAGTCTTCCAGTTCTAGTTAAGGTTTGAGTATATATAGTATGAATTTTTCCATCACTTAAAATTGAAGATTTAAGTCCTTCTATATAAGTACTGTAAATTTTAGTAAGAGTTCTATATTCTAATATTTTTTCTATTATTGGATGACTTCCTATTAACTTATTAAGTACATTAGCATTTGTAGAATAACCATTTTTAGTTTTTTTTCCAATTCCTTTTAATTTTAATTTTTCAAATAAAACTTCAGACAATTGTTTAGGTGACGCAATATTAAATTCTATTCCACTCATACTATAAATTTCTGATTTAATATTATCTATTTTTTGAGTTAAATTAATACCCATTTCATCTAATATATTTTTATCAACATGTATTCCTGTATATTCCATATCTGAAAGTACAAAAGCTAATGGATACTCAATATTTTGATATAAATCTATTACTTCTTCTTGTTCCATTTGATCTTTGAAAAAATTATAAGTTTCAAAAATAAATTTTGCTTTATCAGTACAAATTTTAGCTAATTTTTCGGTGGTAAGTTCTTTATCTTTTTTAAGATTATCATAAAAAGGAATATCATAACCTCTAATATTAGCTAAATAACTTATGTCATCTTTAACATTATAGTTTAAAAGATAAGCTGCAATCATAGTATCAAAATTAAGATTAGAAATTTTAATATCATGCCATTTTAGTGCGGTTAATACTTTTTTAATATCGTAAGTATATTTAATATTTGACGTTAAAATTTCTGGATTTTGTTTTAAAATTTCATAAGGAATATAATAGCTTACTTCATTATTGTAAACTCCCATACCATAAATATTAGCAGTATGATAGTTTATACCATCTAATTCCAAATAAACGGCACATTCTTCTTTAATATTTATTTCATTTATATCTTTAATAATTATAGGCTCTCTATCTACGACTATTTCTTTTTTTTGATTTTCTTTTCGTTTCTTTATGAAAGAATAAAATTCTAATTCTTCAAATTTTTCTAGTAGTTGTTCTTTATTTTCTTCTTTTATCTTTATGTCCTCAAAATCTAATTCTAGAGGTACATATTTATAGATTGTTGCGATTTCTTTACTTTTAAAAGCCATTTCTTTATCATTCATTAATTTTTCTTTTACTTTGCCCTTAATTTTATCAATATTTTCATATATGTTTTCTATCGTTTTATATTCTCTAAGTAAAGTAAGTGCCGTCTTTTCACCTATTCCTTTAACTCCAGGAATATTATCTGAAGGATCACCTTCAAGAGCTTTTAAATCTATTATATTTATCGGTTTGATACCATAAGTTTCAAAGAAGGTATTTTCATTCATTCTAATATAGTCTTTTTGTTTTAAGAGTTTAACCTCTACATCACTAGAAATTAGTTGTAATAAATCTTTATCACTACTTACAATAGTTGCAATATAATTATCATTTTCATCACACATACGAGCCATTGTCCCTATTATATCATCTGCTTCATAATTATCTACTTCTAAATATTTTATCCCCATCAATTCTAAAATTTCCTTAGCAATTGGAAACTGTACTTTAAGTTCATTAGGGGTTTCAATTCTACCTTGCTTATAAAAATCATATTTTTCATGTCTAAAGGTTTTGCCTTTATCAAATGCCACTAAAACGTAAACAGGTTGTTCTTCTTCTATTATTTTATTTATCATATTTACGAAACCAAATAAAGCATTTGTTGGAAAGTTTTTAGAGTTTTTCATAAAGTTACCATTGTATGCAGTTGCATAATAACTTCTAAATAATAAATTGTTTCCATCTATTAATATTACTTTTTTCATTTTTACCACCAATAATATTATATCATGAAAAAAAAGAATAAAACTTATAATTGCTTTATTCTTTGTGATTTTTACTTATATTATTCATTAATATCTGTATATATAAGAGTATATTTTGAAGAAATAATTCCACTTTCACTCTTATTATCTAAATTGGTACCATCAATTACAATTTTATTTATAAAATTATCTTTTTCAAAAACATTGATTTCTATATCTGCATTTTGATAATTTTTATCTATTTTATTTATAGAAACAAGATAATTTTTTTGAATAGTTCCATCTTTATAATCTGTTTTAAATTCTTCTTTAAGGTTATCAACATAAGAAATTATATTATCTCTGTCTATAAATAATGAATTAATATCTACATATTCTAATATTTCTTCATAGTTATTAGTTTTAGGATTATATAAATACATTTGTTGGGTAAATCCTTCATTATTATTTGTACCTTTAAGTAAATATTTATCTATTTTATCAGTTTTTTCTATTTCAATGCTATATTCATAATTATAGAATTCATTTATATTTTTATAATTTGTGATTACTTCTTCTTGAGTTTTAGTATTATCTATTTTAGGAGAAGAAAACTTAATAAATAAGAACATAAAAAGAAAGAAAATAAAATATAAAGAAAGAATTGCTAGTGCTCTAGTTCTTTTATTTTTTAATTTATCTTTTATAAAAGTATATATTTCTTTTATTTTATTCATAATAACTAAACCTCTTACCAATTAATTCTTCTTTATTTTTAAGTCCATTTAAATAATCTTTTACATTCATTAGTTTTTTACCAAAGGGTTTAATTTTAGTTAAAATAATTTCTCCATCTTTAGTACTAACTCCAATCCCACAATTGTATATTTTTAAAATTTCTCCTGGAGTCTTAGGCTTTTGATTTCCTATTATACTTTCATATACTTTTATTACTTTACCATCTAAAATACTGTATGAAGATGGATATGGAGCTAACCCTCTTATTTGATTAAATACTTCTTTAGTTGATTTGTTAAAGTCAATAATTTCTTCTTCTCTTTTAATATTCCAAGCATAAGTTACATCATTTTCATTTTGTTTAATTGGATTAATGGTTCCATTAATAATATCAGGTAATGTTTTAAGTAATAAATTTTTACCTATTAAAGCTAATTTATCGTGTAATATTCCTGTATTATAACTATCTAAAATTTTTATTTTTTCTTGACTTATTATATCTCCTGAATCCATTTTTTCATCCATATACATTATTGTTATTCCTGTTTCTTTATAGCCATTAATTATAGCCTTATGAATAGGTGCGCCTCCTCTTAATTTGGGAAGAAGTGAAGCATGTACATTTATACAACCATATTTTGGATAGTTTAATATTTCTAACGGTATTATTTGTCCATAAGCACAAGTTATTATAATATCTGGTTTCAATTTTAAAATATTATCATATTCTGTTCTAATTTTAATTGGTTGAAAAACTTTTATATTATTTTTAAGCGCTAATTGTTTAACAGGTGAAAAAACAATTTCTTGTTTTCTTCCTACTTTTTTATCAGGTTGAGTAACAACTCCTACTACATTGTAATTTTCAATTAGTCCTTCTAAAACAGGTACACTAAATGAAGGAGTTCCCATAAAAACAATTCTAAGCTTTTGCATTTCTATCACCTAAAATGATTATACAATAAAATGAGGGAAATTGCTAATAATAATGAATTTTACTACTTATCTATTTTAATATTATATACACTAGGCCCTTCAATAACATTTCCATCTATATCAAATCTAGAACCGTGACAAGGACAATCCCAAGTTTTATCTCTTTCATTAAAAATTAAACTACATTTTAAGTGAGGACATAAATTGTGAACAATATGTTCTATTCCAGATTTATCTGTATATATTCCTACTTTTTTACCATTTCTAATTTCAAATTTAACACTACTATCATACCAAGAATAGTTTCTTTTTAATTTAGTTAGTGCAAAGGCTTTTAGGTTATAACAAGAATTTAAAACTAGATTTTTAACTTTATCTAATGAAATAGCACGATTAGGATTAAATAAATTAATATATTCATTATGTTTATTTAAAATAATATCACTTAAAATTTTTCCTGCTAAAGTAGCATTGGTCATACCCCAAGTGTTATATGCAATTCCTACTAATAAATTTGGTTCACTTTTATGAAGTACTCCAATTAAAGGTAAATTATCATTACTCATAATATCCTGATTAGACCAAATAAATTCTATATTTTTACTTAAACTAACCTTTACTTCTTTTTCTAAACTTTTATATTGTTCTTCTCTATTTAAATGATTACATAATTTATGAGATTTTCCTGCAAATATAATATAATTAGATTTATCGTTATAATATCTTATTGACTTAATAGGATAAGTGTTGGTAATTGCGTTAAAATCTTTAGTCTGATCTACTAAAGAAGCGGTTACATAAGCTTTTTCAACATGAGTTTTTAGTGGAATAAATCCAGGTACTACAAAAAATGGATAATGAGTGCTTACTACTACTTTTTTAGCAATAATTTTATATTTGTCAGTATAACATATATATTCATCATTAACTTTATCTAATTTAGTAGCTTTAGTATTTTCATATATTTTTATATTATTATCAAGACAAATTTTTTTAAGCTCTAAAATATATTTAAGGGGGTGAAACACATAGGTATCTTCTACTTTTATTACATACTTACATGCAAGTTTAATTGGTAAATTTTTAGCAGTAGAAAACTTTACTCCTGCTTTTTTAAAAAAAGCTTCCTCTTTTTTAAAATTTACAATTTCAGTTTCTTCGTTTGTAAAAGTATAGGAATCATTCTTAGTTAAATTACAATCAATTTGATATTTATTGATATTATCTAATATAAGATTAATAGCATATTTTTGAGATTCTAAATATTTTTTACTAGTTTCAAAATTAAAGTTAGTTTCTAATTTATGATAAATTAACTCTTGAAGATATGTTAATTTACCCGTTGTTCTAGAACTAACTCCAAATCCTACTCTATCTTGTTCAATAAGTGCGATATTAAGGTTACTATTTTTTAAATAGAAGGCAGTTGATATCCCTGTTAATCCTCCACCAATAATTAAAACGTCTACTTCTATATCTTTGTTAAGCGTTTTTTCTATATTTGCATTTATATTATTCACCCATAAACTTTGATTTTTCATATAATCACCATTATTAGTATGGTTATAAAATTGATAATTACACAAAAATACTAAAAAACTCCACATTTTATTAATTAATCATTAACTTTAAAATTTTAATTTCTACTAATCTTAAACGAAAAGAATAGCACATTAATGCTATTCCTTAATTATTTACTCTATCAGAAATTTCTTTTTGTAATAAATTCAAAAATTCATTAATAGTAACAGTAATAGTTTGTTCACTACCCCTTTTTCTATAACTTACTGTTTTATTATCAACTTCTTTTTGTCCTAAAACTAATGTGTATGGATTTTTTTTCATAACACTTTCTCTCATTTTGTATCCTAGTTTTTCATCTCTATCATCAAGATTAACTCTAATATTTTTTTCATTTAACTTATCAAAAATTTCTTTAGCGTAATCTAAGTGGTATTCATTGTTAACTGGAATTATATTAACTTGAATAGGTGAAAGCCATAATGGAAAAGCTCCTTTAGTTTCTTCAATAAGAAAGGCAGTAAATCTATCTAAAGTACCTAAGATTGCTCTATGTAGTACTACAGGTCTTTTCTTTTGTCCATCATTATCAATATAATTTAAATCAAATTTTTCTGGAAGTAAAAAGTCTAATTGGCAAGTAGATAAAGTTATTTCATGACCAATAGCTGTTTTAACTTCTACATCAAGTTTTGGTCCATAGAACGCTGCTTCCCCTACTGCTTCAAAATATTCAATTCCAAGGTCATTTAATACTTTTCTAAGCTTATCTTCTGCTTTATTCCACATGTCATCATCTGGATAATACTTTTCAGTATCTTCTTTATCTCTTAAAGATAATCTAAAAGAGTAATTATTTAAATTAAAATCTTTATATACATCTAAAATTAATTTAACTACTTTAGAAAATTCTTCTTCTATTTGATCGGGTCTTACAAATAAATGGGCATCGTTTTGGCACATTGCTCTAACTCTTTCTAAACCACATACCGCACCGCTAGCTTCATAACGAAAATCTGCTGCTAATTCTCCAATTCTTATTGGTAAATCACGATATGAATGAAGTGAATTTTTAAAAATTAACATGTGATGTGGACAGTTCATTGGTCTTAGAACATATTCTTCATTATCCACTTTCATTACTGGAAACATATTTTCTTTATAATGATCCCAATGTCCAGAGGTTTTATATAAATCTGTTGTTGCGATACAAGGAGTATAAACATGATGATATCCTAAAGCTACTTCCTTTTCTACAATATAGTTTTCTAGTAATCTTCTAACTAAAGCTCCATTTGGAAGCCATAACGGGAAACCTGGACCTACTAATTCATGATTCATAAAAATTTCAAGTTCTTTACCTAATTTTCTATGATCTCTTTCTTTAGCTTCTTCTAGTAATTTTAAGTGTTCTTGTAGCTCTTCATCCGTTTTAAAACATATACCATATATACGTTGTAAAACCTTATTTTTAGAATCTCCTTTAAAATATGCACCACTTACCTTTAAAAGTTTAAAATGTTTTAAAAGCTTAGTACTTTTAACGTGAGGTCCACGACAAAGATCTACAAACTCTCCTTGACGATAACAGGTAATTACAGTATTTTCCTCCATATTATTAATTAAATCTATTTTATATGGATCATTTTTAAACATTTCTAATGCTTCTTCTTTAGTTAATTCCTCTCTTTTGATTAATTTATCTTCTTTAACTATTTTTTTCATTTCTTTTTCAATTAAAGGTAAATCATCAGTAGTTAAAACTTTATCACCTAAATCAATATCATAATAAAAACCATCACTAATTACAGGTCCAACCCAAAATAAGGCATCAGGATAAAGTCTTTTTACTGCATGAGCAAGTAAATGTGCCCCACTATGATTTAAAATACTTAAATTTTCATCTTCTTTAATATTAATCATTAAAATCTTCCTTTCATATATTTTCTAAGGCTTTTGGCATTATCTTTTTGTTTTGTATACTTGTTGTATCTTTCATTAATTTTTTTATCTAATGTACCTACTAATCTATAGTTATCAAATTCATTAGTATCATAAATTCTAGATATAAAACTTCTTAGTTTTTTTATTTCCATATTTCTAAAATCTCTATCTACTTTTTCCTTTACAATAAATTTATCTTCCATTTTATACCCCCTATAAAAATTAAAAACTCCTTAAAATAAATTTAAGGAGCGTATATACGCGGTACCATCCTACCTTGTAACTTCATTGTATAACGGCAACACCGGAAATATTTTATTATTTCTACTCTAAAGGTAGTAATTATTAAATTTATTTATTAGTTTTCACCACACACTAACTCTCTATAAAATAAAATTTTAATAATCATGTCCTTTGTCTTTGTAATAAAAATATATTTTAATATTAACATAATTTATTTAATAATGCAAATTTATTTAGTATCCACATAATATTTTTTAATAAGATTCAATTTTTTTTGATCTAAATTGTCTACAGGCTCAACTCTCATAATTTCTTTACTATCATCAATATATAAAGAACCAACTTTATCTGGTATTGTATCTAATATTATATCACCATGTTGAAATAATTTTTGGCTTGCTTTAATTGTTGAATTTCCATTAGTTCTTTGTAAAAAATCAATTACTCCTTTACTTTCTAAGTGTTTAATTTTTTCACAATCATCCTTATTTTCAATTTGATCCAACCTTACATATCCATAATGTTTAGTTCTAAGTAAAACTATTCCTTTTTTATAAATTTCACTTGAAATATCAATACCTAATTTATAAGTACTAAATGTTCCATTATAATTAGTAACTTTTTTATTCCAACGATCATATTTAACACATTTCATTATATTAGATCTAACTAATTGTACAGATGGACCTAAATCAATTATTTCTTCTTTTTTTGGTTTTAAATTATCTTTAATTACTCCTAGTTTTAACTTCATGAATGAGTACTCTTCACTCATAAAAATTCTCCTCCCCTTATGTCATGTATTCTATCATTTATTAGTTTTTATGTCAATTAAATAAGGTACATAAAAATAGTACTTAATTTATATAAATTAAGTACTAGAAAATTTTAATTATCTATTATAAATTCCTCTTTCACATTTATTTCCATATTGATCAATTATTTCATCATTTTTATATACACTAACTATTTCACAGTTATTAGCACATCCATTACATTCCATACCTACTGTTTTAAAATTATAATCTTTTATATTAAAATCAAAATTTATTCTAGAATCACTTTTTTTAGCTATTAAAGCAATTCCTAAAGCTCCCATTAAATGACCTTTATCAATAGTAATTACTTCTTCTCCTAGTTGTTCTTCAAAAGCTTTTTTTACTCCAATATTCTTACTTACTCCCCCTTGAAATACAATTTTAGGTTTTATTCTTTTACCTTTGGCTACATTGTTTAAATAATTTGACACAATAGCGTTACATAATCCTCTAATAACATCTTCTTTTTTATACCCCATTTGAAGTTTATGAACTAAATCTGATTCTGCAAATACACTACATCTAGCAGAAAGTTTAGGACAATTTTTACTTTTTAGTGCGATTTCTCCAAAATCTTCAATATTAACTCCTAATCTTTTAGCTTGTGAAGATAAAAATGCTCCTGTTCCAGCTGCACAAATTGTATTCATTGCATAATCTATAACTATTCCTTTATCAATTAAGATAATTTTAGAATCTTGACCCCCTATTTCAATAATTGTTTTTACATCGGGAATTAAACTCATCGTTCCAATTGCATGTGCAGTTATCTCATTTTTTATTACCGTTGCATTTAAAATTTTTCCAATTAAATATCTAGCAGAACCAGTAGTTCCTACTCCTACAATATTAACATCACCAGCTTGTTTATATAATGAATTAATAAGTTTTTTTACTGCTTCTATTGGATTACCTTCAGTCCATAAATAATCATCTGCAATTATATTATTCATATTATCAATAATTACTCCCTTAGTAGAAATAGACCCAATATCAACTCCTAGATAGTATTCTTTCTTCATTTAGATTATTCTCCTTTCTCATTATAAGCATATCAATAAAAGCTTCTATTCTAGTATCTACTGCTCCTTTAGCATACTGTGAATCAAAAGTTAAAAATAAAACCGGAATATCATAATCTTCACTTACTCTTTGTAAAATTGGAACTGTATTAATTTCAGGAGAACAACTAAAAGGTTTTAAATGAATTATTCCATCAAATCCTAATTCTGCAAGCTCTATTGCATGGGCAATATTATCAGAAGAATCGGCTCCTAATTTATATTTAGCATATCTTTTAGATTTGTTTAAAATTTTTCTTTCATTAAATCTTTTACCAATCAATAAATAAGTAATATCTGTATATCTTTTAACTTCTATACCTCTATTCATTAAATATTCTTCAATATTATAACTACTACTTTTTTCAATTAATGAGAAAAGTTCACCGATTAATCCAATTTTTATGGTTGATTTATTAATTTTTTTATCAATATTAAACTTCATATCTTGTTTATTTCTTTTATATAGTCTTATCATCTTTATAATACTAAAATTATTAGGAATAAAATCTAAAAATCTAGATTTAATTTTATTTAAAGTTCCTTTATTAATTTCATATTTAGAATTAGCTCTAACGTAGTGATCCATTTTATCCATACAAATAAAAGCAGTTAAAGTAATCAAAACGTTATGAATAAAATTTATAAAACTTAAATTTGGATTTAGCCTTTTTGCACTTTTATAAAATTTTATCAAGGAAAAACTACCATTTTCCATTAGATTAATAAATGTAATATCATAATCTAAATCTTTTAAAATCTTATCTTGAATTTCTCCATAATAACCATATCTACATCCTCCACCTGCTTGAACCAAAACATTAGCGCCGCATTCAATAGATTCAAGATAATTTCCAAGAGTATATTTAAATGGTAAACATACAAAATCGGGACTATATTTACTACCTAATTCTAAAGTTTTTTTAGTGTTTTTAGGAGCAGTAATTACTTTACACTTAGTGATCTTACTAAGAAAAGTTTTAAGGGGAATATAATAATTTCCAAAGTTTGGAAAACTAATAACTTTCTTCATACTTTTCACTCCTTTCATCAATAATATCTATAAAACTTTCTAAACGAGTTATTAATCCAGCTTCACTATTTAATTCATCAATTACAATATTAACTACTGGTTTATCCTTAACACTTCTTAAAATTAGTTCATTAACTAAACAATCATTTCCACAAGGAAAAGCAGTCAAAATTATAATGCCATCTACTTTATTTTTGTAATAATCTAATGCATTTAAAATCTCTTTGCTTGAATTCCAATATAATGTTTCACTATATTTTTTAGAATTATCCATTTGTTCATAATAAAGATTTGAATAAATTAATTCTACATTATATTTTTTTAAAATATTTATTACAGGTATACCTATAATTTCATCAAAAGTATTATATGGATGCGATAATATTAAAATTTTTCTTTTATTAATTATACTTGATTTCATCTCTTGCTTTTTAAATAAATCTTTTCTTCTTTTTTCATATTTTTCTTTAGCATATTTATATGCATTAACTGCATCTTTTAATTTAAAACCTAATTGATTACCAAGTCTAATAAACTCTTGCTTTTCAAATTTTCTTGTTGTGTAATCAATATTATATTCAATGGTTTTTAAGTTTTTAAATGTATTTTTTACTACATCATATATTGAATTAAACTTAATACACTCTATTCTTAATTTTTCGTTTCCTAGGTATCTTGGAACTAAAACTATATCACATTTATTTTTTAAATAATCAATATGTCCTAAATAAATTTTACAAGGAATACAAGTTTCATCAGTAGCGTATTTTTTCCCCTTTTCTAAAATTAATTTATTAGTTTTAGGACTAACTATATAAGGAACTTCTAAATAATCAAAAAAACTTTTCCATAAATATCCATATTTATGGAAAAACAATGCTCTTGGAATTCCTATTTTCATAATGCCTCCTATATTTTGACTACTTTTTTAAGATTTTTTATAACTTTTTTTTCTATTCTAGAAATATAAGATTGACTAATTCCTAGATATTCTGCCACATCTTTTTGAGTCATTTCTTCTCTACCCATTAACCCATATCTTAATATCATTATTTCTTTATCTCTAGCATTTAATTTAGATAATTCTTGTCTTAATAAAGTTTTGTTAACTTCTTCATCTAATGGTTTAGTTACTATATCAGGATCTGTACCTAATACATCTTCTAAATGTAATTCATTACCTTCTGCATCAAAACTTAGCGAATCTTCAAAACTTACTTCAGTTTTTTTTCTTTTATTTTTTCTTAAAAACATTAATATTTCATTATCAATACATCTAGAAGCATAGGTTGCTAATTTAATGTTTTTATCTGTTTTATAAGTATCTATTCCTTTAATTAATCCAATAGTTCCAATACTTACTAAATCTTCTAAATCTACGTTAGTATTTTCATATTTCTTAGCTAAAAAAACAACTAATCTAAGATTATGTTCAATTAGTTTTTCTTTAGCTTTTTTATCTCCTTCTTCTTTTAAAATTAAATAATTTAATTCTTCTTCTTTGCTTAAAGGTGGGGGTAAAGCATCACTACTTCCTAAAAAGAAAATATGATTTTTAATTCTCAAAATACTTCTTAAAAACTCTATTATTTTTTGTAACATTCTATCCCTCCAATAATCTAGTATGTAAAATACAATCTACTCCATCTATATCAATTATTTCATTTGATATACCTATTAATAAATTTTTTTTGAAACCGTAATTCTTAATATATATTTTTTCAGGTTTTATACATTCTAATAATCCATGATTATTAATCCCATCATAAGGAACTAATATTTTAGGATAATTATCTAAATATTTTTTTATACAACATCTATTTACTAGAATAATAGGTCTTTTACTATAGGGATCAATAAGTTTATTTCCCGTATCTAAAAATGCAGTTAAACTAATTATTTCTTCCTTTAAATATATGTCTAATTTATAATAATTAGAATAATTATTTTTTAAATATTTAACTTGTTTTATATATGCATATAAAATTATTGGTGATAAGATTATTAATACTATAAAATTTATACTTAATCCGTTGTGATAGAAAACTAGTCCTTTTTGTTTATAACTAAATTCTATATTTAAAAAATACATGAATCCTCCTAGAAGAATACTTGTAATATAAAGATAAAATAAATTTTTTAAAGTATATCTAATATTTTTATACTTAAAAGAAACAATTGTCATAATAATACTTATTATTAATTTATAGAAAAATAAAGTTATAGAATTGATTTTTAAAAATAGAAAAAAAATGCTTAAAGAACCAATTAGTGCCCCTAATAATACTCTTCTAATTTTTATACTTCTTTTTAAAACTAACGAAACTGTCATTAAAAGAAGAAAATCAAATGCAAAGTTTAATAATAAAATTAGGTCTAGATATAGTTTCATCTAATCACCAAAAATAGTATAAAAAAAAGACAAGTATTATTTTGTCTTTTTATTTGATAAACATTGAAAAATTTGTTTTATATTTATTTTTTAATGTGTTATCCATTAAAGTAATTTGATTTGGATTATTTAATTTTAATTGAGGAAAATTATCTATTTCTTTTATTGTATTTACTGTTTCTATATTTTCTGCTATATTTTCATCTTTTAAGTTAGATGAAATACTTATTGATAAATTGTTCCTATATGAATTTTTATTCTTTTCTATTTTAGATATGATATTTACTACTTTTCTTTTTTGTATAATATTTACTTCTTGATAATCTTCTACTGCTGGTTCTGTTATTTGATAGTTGATAATTAATTTATTATTCTGTTTATGAATATTTATTATAAATTCTTTTTCTAGATTATATCTTACTTTAATATTAAAATTATTGTTTTTATTACTTATTACTAATTTATATGTATTATCATTATAAGTAATTTCAAGATTATGTACACTATCAATAATGGTATGATTAATTTTTAAATGTTGATATTCAAGATTTTGCATTACTAATTTATTATTTTCATCTAAATAAAATTTATATGTTAATTTATTGTTTCCTAAATTTTGAATTATTTTATCAATTTTAGATTTTAATTCTTGTTTAGTAGTGTTTGTGTATTTAGATAAGTTTGTAAGTGTATTATCTTTTTTTAAGTTTTCTAAAAATTGTTTAACGATTTTCTTAGAATCTTCGGTTTTAATGTTTAAGGTGTGTTCTTTTAACTTGTATGTTTTTTCATTTAATTTTTTTTCTACTGAAATACTACTAAATTTGTGATTTGTTAATTGATCTTTTACATTTTTAGAAATAGTTTTATATAGATCTTCAATATTTTTTTTATTTAAATAATCAATTATGCTTACATAGTTTCCATCAGTTACATAAAAATCTTCGCTAGAATTATCTTTGTTAACATAAAATTTATTATTTTGTACAAATACTTTAGTTATTGATGATTTATTATTATTTAAATTTGTATATTCATAATATTGTCTTTTATTATTAGTATCTTCTACATATTTAGTATTTAATATTTCATTGGTTGAAACATTATTAATTGTTTTATTTACTTTAGAAGTAGAATTTATTTCTATAATATCTTTATTATTTAAAATACTATAATTTTTTTCTATCTTATTAACTAATTCCATTGTTTGATTATAAAATTCATCAAAATTTTTGAATAGTCTGGCTTGAGGGCTTAATACTAATTTGTATGTTGTGAATAAAACCACTAAGATTAGCGCTAAAACAATTAAAGTAGCTTTTATTAATCTACTATTTATTTTTGAAAGATCAAAATATTTAGTGCTTATTTTATTTTTATTTTTAACGACTATTGGTTCTTTCTCCTCTTTGAAATTGTTATTAATTTTTTCTACTGGAATATATGCTTGATTTCTTGGATAATCACTAATTTCTTTTCTTTCTTGTTGTTCTTCTTTTTGTTGTGGTTTTATATTGTAATTTATATAACTTCTATCTTTTCTAAATAATTCTTTATTTTCGTTAATATTTTCAATTACTTCTTCTAAAACTTCATCACTTACTAACTCTACTCTAGGAAGTATTTTTTCTTCTTCATCTTTTTCTTTTATTTTTAATTCTTCTAAATCTTCAATTATTTCTTCTACATCTATTGGACCATTAAAATTAATTTCTTCTTCACTACTAAAACTTGAAGAATTATTTCCAATTTTTAAATCTTCAAGTTCACGATTAAATTTACTTAGATTTATACTATGATTTTGACCAACCCCACAATATGGACATACTTGTTTGGTGTCCATTATTGTTTTACCACACTTTTTACAAACCATAAGTATTGTCCTCCAATTATAATTATACAATATTTATTTATTATTTTAAATAGCTTTTTTTTAAAAAAAACAAAACTTTTAAAAAGTTTTGTTGTCAATTTTTAAACTAAAAGTTTTAGGTTTAGTATCAAGTGTTTTAGAGTTTTGTTCTAAAAACTTAAGTTCTTTTTGAAATTTAATATACATTTCTTTTTCATTTTTAATAGAATTATTTGTTTTAGTAACTGGAATTATTTTAGTATTTTCTTTTTGTATAATGGTTTCTTCTGTTACTTCTTTATTATCTTTACTTCCTAATCTTATAAATTTTATATCTTTACTCTCTTTATTAAGTATTTTCATATTAAAATATTGAACTAATGTTGCACTCTCAATTACCCCTGTTGATAAAATCATAATATTTAAAGGAATAGTTAAAGAAAAGTTTGTAGCTGCATTAATTACTGATAAGACTGAGGTTCCCATAAGTGGAATTGTTTTGGCTCTTCCTAATTCAGTAGGACCTTTTACAGAATTAAAAAAGTGTTCTATTTTTTTAATTGTAGTTGATCCCTTTAGTTTTTTTAAGTTCATTCTTTTCATTATTCCTACTGTATTAATTCCCATTATTCCAGTTTCAATTATAATTGGTACTAACATTAAAGAATTAGAAAATGAAGCTAAAATAATTGAACTAAGTACTAATGCTTTATCAGCAATTGGATCTACTATTTTTCCATAAGTACTTTGTGCATCCCAATGACGTGCTAAATATCCGTCAATAGCGTCCGTTATACATGCACTAGCAAAAAGTATAAGAGCAGCTATGTATGCTTCACTTAAAAATAAAGTACAAAATATAGGTACAATAGCTAGCCTTAGTGTAGTAAGAATATTAGGAATTTTTTTTCTAAATTCTTTCCATTGCATATTGGTTTCCCCCTTAGCAGTTTATTATAAGACTTTAAATAACTTTTGTAAATATATATTTTAATGTATAATTAAATTGATGGTGATATTATGTATATATTAGAAAAGAATGTTACAAAAGAATACATTATACAAAAATCAAGATTTATTTGTGTTTTGATTAAAGTATATAATGAGAACGAAATAAATAAATTTTTAGAACAGATAAAGAGTCAATATAAGAAAGCTACACATTATTGCTATGCTTATAGGCTTAATAATTTAGAAAAATGTAGTGATGATAAAGAACCTCAAGGAACTGCAGGAGTCCCTATTTTAAATATATTAAAAAAGAAACAAATAAATAATATTTTATGTGTGGTTGTTAGATATTTTGGAGGAATAAAATTAGGAGTTGGCGGTTTAATAAGAGCTTATCAAAATAGTGTATTAAATTGTTTAAATAATGTTAATTTAATAGAAGATAAAAAAATTGAAAGATTTAAAATTGAATTTGAATATGACAAAATTAAAGAAATTGAGTATATACTAAAAAATGAAAAAATTATAAAAAAATACTTTAATAATCTAGTTACATTTAATGTAGAAATAGAAGGAGATCATTGTAAAAATATATTAAATAAATTAAAAAAGATAGCAACAATAAAAGAAGAAAATTAGAATTTTTGATGTATAATAAGTTTCAAAATAAAAGACTGTATGACAAAGATGGTTTAAAAAGCCAACTTTATCAACAGTCTAAAAAATAATATTAATTTTTTTTATTTTGTAATTATTTCTGCTTTGCATGAAGATACAAAAGTTGGATTAGAATTATTACTTCCTACTATTACTACCATTCCAAGTTCACTTTTTATCACACTACCATTTGCAACTGTTTGGCCTCCAGCATTTATTGAAACTTTATTTGTTCCTACTGGTAAATACGATTTAATTGCATTAGCACAATCTGTATCGCATCCTGCAGGTGTTGGAGTTGGTGCAGGTAAGTATGTAATATTTTCATTATATGTTGTGCCAGGAATTCTAATTGAAGCAATTCTACATATTGATAATGCTTCTTCTGGAACTCCTTGACTATTTACTAGTTGAAACAATCCGGCGTTAGGATTACTGTTTGGGCCAGGTAACAAAGAGCCAGGTCTTCCACTTGCATTATCTCCACTTTCCATACTTACTATTAAATTACTATTAGGGTATAAAGTGATTAATTGCTCTATTACATTTCTCATTTGTTTAATGCAAAAGCAAGAAATTGAGTCTTCATTTGAGCCTGCTGGACCTGTTGGTCCTGTTGGACCTATAACGCCATCTTTCCCGTTAAAACCTCTAGGTATAACGAAGTCAAGAACATGATTAGGACCACCCGTAACATCTGTTACTTGTGCATCCGTTCCAGGTTCACCAGTTGTAGTATTACGGACTGTGATTGTATCGGAAGTTCCATCCTCTCCAGTTGGACCAGTGGGTCCTGTTATTCCTTGAGGCCCTGTTGGACCTGTTGGACCAGTAGGTCCTGTTATTCCTTGAGGCCCTGTTGGACCTGTTGGACCAGTGGGCCCTGTTATTCCTTGAGGCCCTGTTGGACCTGTTGGACCAGTAGGTCCTGTTATTCCTTGAGGCCCTGTTGGACCTGT
>CALVZF010000011.1 GCA_944372455.1 uncultured Bacilli bacterium | reverse complement strand
ATTATTAACATTTTCACTCTAAAAATTTTTGCATAAGAAAACCCTTAGAAAAAATCTAGGGGTTTGTCTACAATCTGTAAAATCTCTTAATTTATAAGAGATTTTTATTTTTAGTATAGTGTTAATATTATAATTATGTTAAATATAATTAAGTATGGATTATAGTGAATTAGAAAAAGAAATTAAAAGATTAAACTTTGAAGATTTGTTATGGCTAATTTTTGCACTTTTATCATTTTTAAATATTTATGGAGATTACAATGATATAGAATATTTAAAAAGCCATGATGATCAATATGAGTAAAGTGCAAATAAAACTTTTACGCTTTCTTTAATAGTAACATTTTTTATTTATATTTATTTTTTTTTAAGAAATTATAAAATTTATGAAAAAGTAGATAATAGTCAAAAAGATATATATTTTATTAAAGATTTGGAGTTTATTTTTAATAGTTGGTACACTTTGTCTTCTTTATTTTCAATTAAAGAAAAATAATTTTATTGGATCTCCTGCAATATAAAATTTTTATTATTAATGTAAAATAAAGATAAGAAATAATTTTTAACAGCAAAAGTCTTATAATTTTAAAAAAAATTCTGTATAATAAAACTAGGTGAGAGTTATGACTTATGAAGAAATAAATATGATAATTACTAATTATGTGGGAAGTTTTGCTAACGATTTAAAAAATATATTAAAAAAGTTAGGAATAACTGATATTGAATTTGACAATCCTAATTTAGCCAATATTAGTATTTCTATTGATGAAAGTAATTCTCAATCACAAGTTTGTAATTACAATCAAAACGAAAATATTATTTTTATAAATAAAAATTCATTAAATGCTCCTAATTTAAGATATTTTTTAAATAAAAGTTTATTGGAATGCACAACTACTAAAAAAACTGATAAAGGAATTTTACAAGGAGTAGCAATTATTACTAAAAACGGCAATTTTAATTATTCTTTAAATAATGCCATTACTGAAAATATCTTAAATCTTATGATGTGTGATGATGGAGAAGAAATAGGAAAATACATTACTGAACGCAAAAATTTAGCAAAACTAGAAAAGATAGTTGGAAGTGAAACTATTATAAAAACTTATTTCAATAATGATTATGTAGAACTTGAAGAAAAATTTAACTTCTTTACAAATGAAGAAAATACTTTTAAAAATTTAGTTGATTTAATGGATAATCTCACTGCTGTTAATCATGATAATAGAAAGATTACTACTTCAGATGATATGTTAGCTTTTAAAATAGATAGAATTTTGATAAATACATTTATAAAAAAATCGCTATATAATAAAGAAAGTCTTATTGACTCTAATTTTCAAGAATTTATTATAACTAAAAATGGAGTTAGAGGAGAATTTGGATTCAGTGATAAAATTGGTTATAAAAATGTTGATCAAAATTTAGATTACTATAATAATTTTAAAAAACAATTTAAAAATATTAAAAATTTTAGTGAAGAACATACTCAGTCCTTATAATATCTAAAGGTTAAACAATTCAAAAATTTTTGTCAATAATTTTGTAAAGTTTTGTATAATCCCTTGTAAAAAAAATATCATAATAATATGATTATTATAGAGGGAGTGTGTGATACTTATGATATACCCATCTATTGATAAAATACTAAATATTGTAGATTCAAAATATGCTTTAGTACATATTGCAGCAAGAAGAGCTCATCAAATTGAAAAAGATGAATTTTATCAAATGAAAGAAAATGAATACATCTGTGAAAAACCAATTGGAAGAGCTTTGGAAGAACTTGCCCAAGGGTTAATTATTGTAAAAAATGAAAAAGAATAATATAACCATATTATAAAAATTAAATATAATAATAATGAAAGTACACAAAAAAAGAGAAACTTGTTCTCTTTTACAGGGGGTAATGTGTACTTTTTATCATGTTACACTATATTATATTAGTAATTATAAAAAACAAATAATGATTACAACCAAATTGTTGATAAACAGAACAAATGTATGCTATAATTTTTATAGGTGATGTATATGAAAGTAATTAAATTTAAAAAAAAGAATAAGGATGAATACGAGATATTTTTAGATAATAATACAAAATTAACCGTATATGATGAAGTAATTATTAAAAATAATTTACTTTTAAAAAGAGAACTAGATGATAAAACATTAAAAAAGATTATTCAAGAAAATAAAAAGGAAAGTATTTATGTTACTGCTTTAAAATATATCAGTATTAGAATAAGATCGGAAAAAGAAATAAATGATTATTTACAAAAAAAAGGATTTGATACTTTTGATATAAATAATACTATAAAAAAATTAAAGTTAAATAAATTAATTAATGATGAAGAATTTGTTAAATCATACATAAATGATAAACTATTAATGACTAATTATGGCCCTTACAAAATTAAAAATGAACTTTTAAAACATAGAATTAATGAAGAATTAATAGAAAAATATATTAATAATATAAATCAAGACCAACTCGTTGAAAAATTGAATAAAATTATCAATAAATATGTAAAAACTAATAAAAAATATACTGAATACATGTTAAAAAATAAATTAACTGATTATCTAAATACGTTAGGATATCCAAATTATTTATATAATGAATTACTTAGTAGTATAAAAGTAGATAATGATGAAGAATTACTTAAAAAAGAAGTAGAAAAACAGTATAATAAATTATCAAAAAAATATAATGGAAAAGAACTTGAATTAAAAATAATTGCAAAACTATATCAAAAAGGATTTAATAGAAATTCAATTGATAATATTTTACAACAATATTATAATTAGACTTCTAATAATAATTATAATATAGTATAATTATTATTAGAAGGCTGGTGTAACAATGAATAAAAAAATAGTTGTATTAGGTGGAGGTACTGGTCAATCCACATTACTTAGGGGATTAAAACAATTTCCTGTTGATATTACTGCTATTGTATCAGTTAGTGATGATGGAAGTTCTACTGGAAGACTAAGAGAAGAATTTAATATACCAGCAATAGGAGATTTAAGAAATGTAATGGTTAGTCTTTCATCTGTTGAACCGATTTTAGAACAACTATTACAATATAGATTTAAAACATCAAGTGATTTAAATGGTCATGCAGTAGGAAATTTACTTTTAGCTTCAATGCTAGATATTACGGGAAATATCGTAGATGCAATGGAATGTTTTTCTAAAATTTTAAATATAAAAGGAAAAATTTTACCATTTACTGAGGATAAAACAACATTAATGGCAGAAACTAGTGAAGGTGAAATATTAGAAGGAGAATCTAAAATCACTAAAGCTGGTAAAGTAATTAAGAAAATTTACTTTAAAGAAGAGCCTAAAATAGTGCCAGAAGTAATTGAAGAAATTATGAATGCTGATTTAATTGTTTTTTCTACTGGAAGTTTATATACAAGTATACTACCAAATATGATATGTGAAAATGTAAAAGAAGCAATAAGAAAAAGCACAGCTAAAAAATTATATGTTTGTAATATAATGACTGAGCACGGAGAAACCGATAACTTCAAAGTTAGTGATTATATTAAAGTACTAAATAAATATATAGGTCAAAATTTTTTAGATGCCGTAATTGTAAATTCAAAATACATAGACATAGATATACAAGATAGGTATAAAAAACTTGAAAAAAGCGAACCAGTAGCAGTAGATAAAAAGGAATTAAATAAATTTAATATAGAAGTAATTGAAGACAATTTAGTTAGTATAAATGAAAATCAACAAGTAAGGCATAATTCTATGAAAACTGCATTTTTAATTTTTTCATATTTAATAAGAGGAGAATAACATGTCATTTACAAGTATTGTAAAAAATGAAATTTCAAAGCTTGAATGTGAAAAGTCAGAATATATTGCAGAAATATGTGCTTTTGTAATAAATAGTGGAGAAATAGATAAAAAAACAATAAAAATTACTACTGAAAATGCAAGTATAGCGCGTAGATATTTTTCAATAATTAAAAATTTATATAATATTATTCCTAAAATTACAATTCGTAGGCAATATAATTTTAATAGAAATCACCTTTATATTTTAGAATATCAAAACAGTGTTCAAGAAATTTTAGAAGATCTATCACTAGTACAAAATAATCAAATAAAAAAAATACCTAGTGATTATATAATTAGCGGAGATGAGGAAAAAAAATCATATTTAAGGGGTTGCTTTATTTCATCGGGAAGTGTGAATGATCCTAAAACAGCTAGATATCATTTAGAATTTTTGATAAAAGATTTAGGACAAGCTAATTTAATTAATACATTATTAAATCAATTAGATTTAAAGAGTAAAATTTTGCGTAGAACAAGAGGATATATGGTTTATATAAAAGAAGCTGAAAGAATTAGTGATTTCTTACGAATGATGAAAGCATATTCATCAGTACTATACTTTGAAGATATTAGAATATATAGAGATCATGTTAATATGACAAATAGACTTAATAATTGCGAACAAGCAAATGTGGAAAAAATAATTAATACTGCAAATAAACAGTTAAAATATATAAAAATCTTAGAAGATAATGAAGCCATTGATCTTTTAGATGATAAAACAAAAGATGTTATACATTATAGAAAAAAATATCCTGAATCATCAATGCAAGAACTTAGTGAAATAATAAGTATAGAAACAAATTATGAACTGACTAAATCAGGACTTAATCATAAATTAAGAAAAATAAAAGAGTTGGCACTTAAATTTGATAATAAAAATAATGGTGGTGAATAAAATTGATAAATCTATACATTGATTTTGATGGTGTAATAATGAATACAATTGAAGTAGGGTATAAAAAAATGGATGAGTTAGGACTTGAGAGAAATGTAGAAAACTGTATTAGTTTTTACGGTAATCTTGATTGGAAAAAATTTTTAAAAGAGTGTCAAGAGATTAATAATTCTATAGAGTGTATTCAAAAAATAGTTGACAGTAATCTATTTAATGTTAATATTCTTAGCCATATTAATTCACTAGATGAAGCTATTGAAAAAATAAAATATATTAGAAAATATTTTAAAGATATTACCTTTATACCAGTGCCTAAAAAAATTTCTAAAACGAAAATGGTTCATACTAATGGTTCAATACTAATTGATGATTATGCAGGTAATTTAAGAGAGTGGGCTAATGAAGGTGGAATAGGAGTGCGTTTTTCAGAAAAAAGAAATGGTAAAGGTTTTTATGCGATTGATCATTTAGATCAAATAATAGAATTTGCAAAAGAAAATATAAGTTATGAAAATGCATAATTATATCACTTTTTTAGCACTCTTGCTTGACAAGTGCTAAAAAAGTGATATAATTATTAGTGAATGGTTATTCCATTCGTTTTTTAATACAATAATAAAGGAGGTAATAATATGAATAATGGAATGAATCCATTTGCTGAATCAATTGAAAAGCCTCTTGAAAAATATGGTAGAGATATTGTAGAAGATGTAAAGAAAGGTAAAATTGATCCAGTAATAGGAAGAGATGAAGAAGTAAGAAATATTACTAGAATTCTTTCTAGAAAAACTAAGAATAATCCTGTATTAATCGGTGAACCAGGAGTTGGTAAAACTGCCATAGTAGAAGGTCTTGCATGGCGTATTGTCAAAGGTGACGTTCCTAATAGCCTAAAAGATAAAACTATTTGGGAATTAGATATGGGGTCATTAATTGCTGGAGCTAAATATCGTGGAGAATTTGAGGAAAGACTAAAAGCAGTACTTAAAGAAATAAAAGAAAGTGAAGGAAAAATAATTTTATTTATAGATGAAATTCATACAATTGTAGGGGCAGGAGCTACTGAGGGAGCTATGGATGCTGGTAATATGTTAAAACCAATGCTTGCTCGTGGAGAAATTCATACAATTGGTGCAACAACTTTAAATGAGTATAGAAAATATATTGAAAAAGACGGAGCACTTGAACGTCGTTTTCAAAAGGTAATTGTACAAGAACCTAACGTTTTAGATACCATTACAATTTTACGTGGATTAAAACAAAGATTTGAAGTTCATCATGGAGTTACTATTTCAGATAAAGCTTTAGTAGCCGCTGCAAATATGTCTAACAGATATATAACGGATAGATTTTTACCAGATAAAGCTATAGATTTAATAGATGAAGCTTGTGCGACTATAAAAGTACAAATGGACTCTGTACCAGTAGAATTAGATACCTTAACTCGTAAGATAATGAGACTAGAAATAGAAAAACAAGCTTTGAAGAAGGAAAAAGATGAATTAAGTAAAAAACGTGTTGAAACAATTGATAATGATTTATTAAAATTAAAAGAAGAAGAAAAAAATTATAGAGTCTTATGGGAAGAAGAAAAAGATATTAATGAAAAAATTAATAAAAAGAAACAAGAATTAGAAACAGCTAAATTTAATCTAGAGAGTGCTGAAAATAAATATGATTTAGAAACTGCTGCAAAACTTCGCCATGGTACTATTCCAAGACTTGAAAAGGAGTTAGAAGAGTTAAAAAATAAAGATAAAAATAAAATGATTAGTGATACAGTAACAGAAGAAGATGTCGCAAATATTATTTCACGTTGGACTAAAATTCCAGTTACTAAACTAGTTGAGGGAGAAAAAGAAAAATTATTAAAACTAGAAGATAACATGAAAAAACGTGTTATAGGTCAAGATAATGCAATACATTTAGTAAGTGAAGCTATTATTAGAGCACGTGCAGGAATTAAAGATCCAAATAGACCAATAGGCTCATTTATTTTTCTTGGACCTACTGGAGTTGGTAAAACTGAAATTGCAAAAACTCTTGCTTACGAATTATTTGATGATGAAAAACATATTATAAGAATTGATATGAGTGAATATATGGAATCACATTCAGTTGCTCGTTTAATAGGTTCTCCTCCAGGATATGTAGGATACGATGATGGAGGTCAATTAACTGAAGCAGTAAGGAGAAATCCTTATAGTATAATATTATTTGATGAAATAGAAAAAGCCCATAGAGATGTATTTAATATTTTACTTCAAATACTTGATGATGGTAGAATTACCGATGGTCAAGGTAGAACTGTAGATTTTAAAAATACCATTATAATTATGACTTCTAATTTAGGAAGTGAATATATACTCTCAAATGAAACTAATAGTGAAGAATTAGTCATGAAAGAATTAAAAGCTACATTTAGACCAGAATTCATAAATAGAATTGATGAAATAATTATCTTTAACTCATTAGATAAAACTGTAATGTATAAAATTTTAGATAAACTAATAAACGAAATTGAACTTAGACTTAAAGATAAAAATATCAAGTTAAAATTAAATGATAAAGCAAAAGATTTCATCATAGAAAATGGTAGTGACGATATATATGGTGCTAGACCACTTAAAAGATATGTAAGTAGAAATATTGAAACCTTACTTGCTAAAGAAATCATTCTAGGAAAAATTAAATTTGGTCAAGAAATAAATATAGATATTAAAAATAACGAACTAGTTTTAAACTAATTCGTTATTTTTTAAACTTTTTTGAACTACTTTATATTGATTAAATGTAACATAAATAATATTAAAAACATTTGCAATTATTAATGGATACATTCCTATTTTAAATAGGCAACTAATAAATAAAATTAATGTTTTTAATATCATACCTTTAAAGGTAATTTTAAAAGCATCTTTAGCTTTATTCATGGCTTGTAAAGAAGAGGTTAATGGTCCCTCTAAATAAAATATTAAAAAGAACGGAGCTAAAACTCTTAAATAAGTAGTACCTTCAGTTGTATTATAGAAAAAATTAAGGAAAAATTCTGGATTAATCATAAGAATACTGGTTATTATTAGTCCAATTAAAAAAGATAAAAGTGTAGCCTGTTTAATTCTATCTTTAACATAATTATAGTTTCTATTAGCGTATCCTTTACTTATAACTGGAATTAAAGCTTGTGAAATTGCCATAGTAAAAAACGAAGGCATTAATAAAGTGGCAATTGCATATCCTGATACAACACCATATTCTGTAGTAATAAATTTATTAGAATATCCCATAAGCATTAAAGTTTGAGTTAAAATAATTGGTTCAAAAAAATAACCAATTGATCCTATTAATCTAGATGAAGTAGTAGGAATAGAAATTGCCATTACTTCTTTTAATAAGTTTTTATCTGGTTTTAAATCAGATTTAGCTATTTTAAAGTTTTTAGGGAGAAAAAAATATAAAATTAGTATTGATAGAAGTTCACTAGCAACATTATAAATAACTAATCCTGCAATTGCATAATTGATTCCAAAACTAAGTAATTTTGGAGTAATAATAATAATTATTACTAATCTTATAACTTGTTCAAATGCATTACTTATAACATGTGGAACCATTTTTTGTTTTCCAAAAAAATAACCTCTTGTTATACTAGAAATTCCAATAAATGGTAAGGTAAATCCAATACAAAGAATAGGTAAGTAAGTATTTGAATTTTTTAAAAGAAAATTAGAGAAAATAGGCGCTAATAAAAATACTAAGAATATTAATATAATGTTAAATATAATTGAAAAACTAATTGTTGTCAAAATAAGTTTCTTATTGTTGTTTTTATCTTCACTTACTAACTTACTGATGGCAATAGGAAACCCTAATTGTGATAGTGTAATAAATAAATTAAAAGTAGGCATTATCATCATATATAATCCAATACCTTCAGTACCTACAATTCTTGTAGTAAATATTTTAATAATCATTCCTAGTACTTTAGTAATTGCTCCACCTAAGATTAAAATAAGGGTTGATTTAATAAAAATACTAGTCTTTTTTCTTTTACTCATGTTATCACCCATAGCCCATAATAAATATATGAATAGTAAACAATTTTTATAATATGAAGTGTATATTATCGGATTTTTTACTATGAGAAATTAAAGAACTGTGAATAAAATTGAAGCTAAAAATGAAAAATTCAAATATTTTAAATTTTATATTATTATTTCTTTAAAAAATCTCTATTATCATATATAATAATAACGTATGAAAGGAAAATTGTGGTATCATGAAGTTCAAAAACCTTGAAGATTTATACAATAATGTATTACCTGCTCTTAATGCTAGTGAAGCATCACTGCATAGACAAAATTATTTAATAATAACTAAAGAAGATATATGGAATTATTTATTAGAAAAAGACTGGATTTACAAAGATGAAATAGAACTTTCAAGTATTGTTGATGATATTCTAAATGTAGATGGTTATAAAATTAGTGAATATATAAAAGAAAATTTATATTTTAAAAATTAGGAGGTAATAAATATGGTAAAAAGGAAAAATAAACAAACTAAATTGAGTGTTTTAATAATTGGATTAATAATGATTATTGCTATAGTTATTTTAATGTTTATTCCAATATTTAACAGTATTAATTTTGGTTTAGATTTGCAAGGTGGATTTGAGGTATTATATAAATTAGATTCATTAGATGGAAAAGAAAAAGTAACTTCTGATATGGCAAATGCTACTTATAAAACATTGTCTAGAAGAGTAGATGTTTTAGGAGTATCCGAACCTGAGATTACCATAGAAGGTAATGATAAAATTAGAGTTAAATTAGCAGGAGTTAAAAATCCTGATGAAGCTAGAAAAATTCTTGGAAAAGCAGCAAATTTAACTTTTAGAGACACTTCTAACAACTTACTTATGAATTCTAGTGTTTTAAAAAGTGGGGGAGCTAAAGTAGCTCGTAATGAAAATGGATTACCAGTTGTTAGTTTAGGAGTTAAAGATAAAGATGAATTCTATAAACAAACATTAAAAGTAAGCCAATCGCAAGATAATAGAATAGTGATTTGGTTGGATTTTGATGAGGAAAAAGACAGTTTCTCTTCTGAACAAGCAAAATGTGGAAATGGAACTTCAAATTGCTTATCTGCTGCAACAGTAAGTCAAGGATTTGCTTCAGATGTTATAATTGAAGGAAATTTTACAACAGAAGAAGTAAGTACTTTAGTAGATTTAATAAATAGTGGTAGTATGCCAACTAAACTTACAGAAATTTCTTCGCGTACAGTTGATGCTTCATTTGGAGAAGGAAGTTTATATATTACACTTGGTGCAGGTGTAGTAGGAGTAATCCTAATAATGGCATTAATGATATTTACCTATAAAGTAGCAGGAATTGTTTCAAGTGTTAGTATAATGATTTATACATTCTTAGTATTTTTAACATTCTATCTTATAGGTGGAGTATTGACTTTACCAGGTTTAGCAGCACTTGTACTTGGAATAGGAATGGCAGTAGATTCAAATGTTTTAACCTTTGAAAGAATTAAAGAAGAATTAAAAATGGGTAAGAGCTTAAAAAATGCATTTATTGAAGGTAGTAAACGAAGTTTTAGTACAATTCTAGATTCAAACCTTACAACTTTATTAGTAGCCGTAATATTATTTATCTTTGGGGAAAGTAGTGTTAAAGGCTTTGCAACTATGTTAATCATAAGCATTATTGTTACTATTTTATCTATGGTATTTATTACAAAATGGATTCTTAAAAAGTTTATAAATACTGATAAATTTGATAATAAACCAAATGTATTATTTGGATTTAAAGACAAAGTAGTTAAGGAAAATACAAAAGAAGCAAAGGTAAAATTTGATACCAAAGTAAAAATTGATTTTGTAAAACCTAGAAAGAAAGCTTTTATTTTCTCATCTGTAATTATTTTAGTTGGAATAATCTTTACATTTATTTATGGATTTAATTTGAGTATAGATTATAGAGGAGGTTCATCGATTACTATTTCTGGTGAACAAAAATTAAATAAAGAACAAATTAAGAAATATTTTACTGATGAAAAATATACTGTGACAGATATTAATTATATTAATGATGAAAATGGGATATATTTAAAAATTGATGAAACTTTAAGTAATAAGGAAGTTAAACAAATAATTTCTGATGTTGATAATTTAGATAAGAGTCAAACAATTAAAACAGATATTGGTGTAGTTTCTAATATAGTAAAACAAGAATTAACTAAGAATGCAATTCTTTCAATTATATTTGCATCAGTAGGTATTATAATTTATATTGGTGTTAGATATACATTTAGTTATGCAATTTCTGCAATTATCGCACTTTTACATGATGCTTTATTTGTTACTGCAATATTTAGTATTTTAAGATTAGAAGTAGGAACAATATTTATTGCTGCTATTCTAGCTATTATTGGTTATTCAATAAATAATACTATTGTAATATTTGATAGAATTAGAGAGAATATTAAAGATATGTATAAAAATAAATTTAAAAATAAAAGTGAGTTAGAAAATGTGATCAATGTAAGTATTAGACAAACATTTTATAGAAGTATAATGACTACACTTACAACCCTTTTACCAGTAATTATGTTACTAATAATGGGATCTCGTAGTATTTTTGAATTTAATATTGCAATGATTTTAGGATTGATAATAGGAGCATATTCATCATTATTTATTGCAAGTCAAATTTGGTTTGAAATAGAAAAGAAAAATATTGGCAAAAAACAAAAAGAAAAGAAGAAACTTTTTGATATTGAAGATGACGAAATAGATGAAAAAGTAATAAAGGGTCTAAATAGGTAAATTATTATAATTTACCTATTTAGCAATTTTGTTTATTTTTAAGAAGGTGAAAAATTTATGAGTAAAGTAGGTATAAATAATTTTGAAGATTTAGAAAAATCTGTTAAAAAATATATAACGGTTGAAAATGAAATAGAATTAATAAGAAAGGCCTATAATTTTGCTTCTATTGCCCATACTGGTGAAGTTAGAAAAAGTGGTGAGCCATACATATATCACCCATTAAATGTCGCTATGATTTTAACAGATATTTATGCTGATTATGAAACTATTTGTGCAGCTCTTTTACATGATACAGTGGAAGATACTATGGTTTCTTTAGAAGATATCAAAGAAAACTTTGGAGATGAAGTGGCTTTACTTGTAGATGGTGTAACTAAGATAAACAATATAAACTTTTCTACTGATAATGAAGCAATAATTGCAAATCAACGTAAAATTTTTGTAGGATTATCTGAAGATGTTAGAGTTATAATTTTAAAACTTGCAGATCGTCTTCACAACATGAGAACATTATGGGCTTTATCTGAAGAAAGACAAAAGAAAAATGCTAAAGAAACTTTAGAAATATTAACACCAATAGCTCATAGATTAGGGATTCATAAGATTAAAAGCGAGCTAGAAGATTTATCTTTAAGATATTTAAAACCAGATGTATTTTATTCCATTGTAGAAAGACTTAATCAAACTAAACTAGAACGTGATATGACTGTACAAGACATGTTAAAAGAAGTTTCTAAACTATTAAATGAACATGATATAAAACATGAAATCAAAGGAAGAGCTAAATCAATATATAGTATTTATAATAAATTAAATAAAGGTAAAAATTGGAATGATATATTTGATTTACTTGCATTACGCATCATAGTTGATACAGAACAAGAATGTTATGTCGCACTAGGTTTAATTCATTCAAAATATAGACCAATTCCTAAAAGATTTAAAGATTATATTTCTAGACCTAAAACTAACATGTATCAATCATTACATACAACTGTATTTGGAATAGATGGATTCCTATTTGAAATTCAAATTAGAACTAAAGATATGGATAAAATTGCTGAATTTGGTATTGCTTCTCATTGGTCTTATAAAGAAAATGGGGGATCAAATATTGCCACAAGTATGCAAAATGCAATGGAACAAAAATTACAATTTTTTAGAAATATAATTGAATTGCAAGAAGAAACAGGAACTGATGAAGAGTTTGTAAATAATGTAAAAACAGATATTCTTAAAGCGAGTATTTATGTATTTACCCCAAAAGGAGATGTAATAGAACTTCCAAAGGGCTCAACTCCAATTGATTTTGCATATAAAGTACATACTGAAGTAGGTAATAGAATGATTGGAGCACTTGTAAATAATACAATAGTACCTTTAAATTATGAATTAAAAAATAATGATATTGTTAAAATTAATACAAGTAAAACTTCTTTAGGCCCTAATAAAGAATGGATTAGTATTGCTAAAACTAACCAAGCTAAAAATAAAATTAAAGCTTTCTTTCTAAAAAAAGATAGAGATGAATATATTTTAATTGGAGAAGAAAATTTAAAAAAAGAACTTAGGAAGAAGAAACTATCAATTAATGAATTTTATAATGAAAAAAATATGGAAAAAATTCTTTCAGATTTAAAACTTAAAAATTTAGAAGAATTATATTTTGCAATCGCTACTAATAAATATACAGTAGGGCATATTATTAATATATTAAATGCAGAAGAAGTTCCTTCAAATACAATTGATAAAATGCTAACTAAAGAATCTAAACCAGTTAATATTAAAAATGATATTTTAGTAGAAGGAATTGATGATATTAAAGTAAATTTAGCTAGTTGTTGTAGTCCAGTTAAAAATGATGAGATAATAGGCTTTATTACTAAAGGTAATGGAATTAGTGTACATAGGAAAAATTGTCATAATATAATTGATTTAGATGAAAGATTAATCAAAGTATATTGGAATTCTAACATTACTAAAAAGTATCCTACTACTATTGTAGTACAAGTTGATTCTGTAAAAAATCCACTTTTAGATATTGTTACCAAAGCTGCCAACAATAATATAAATGTAGAAACAGTAAATACTGTTAGCAGATCTACTATTACAGTTTATGAAATTACAGTTTTAGTTACTGATACAGAAACTTTAGATAAATTTATAACAGATTTATATAATCTTTCTTTTGTAAAAAAAGTAGAAAGGATTATAAAATAAATGAAAGTAGTAATTCAAAGGGTTAAAGAATCAAATGTTAGAGTAAAAAAAGAAATAGTTGGAAAAATTAATAATGGACTATTAGTTTTAGTAGGTTTTACTTCTGATGATAATATAACAGATATTGAATATATAGTTAAAAAAATAATTAACTTAAGAATATTTGATGATGAAAATGGAATAATGAATAAAAGTATTTTAGAAGTAGGAGGTAAAATTTTGTCTGTTTCTCAATTTACCTTATATGCAGATACTAAAAAAGGAAATAGACCAAGTTATTCTAAAGCTTTGAAAAGAGAAGGTGCCATTACTTTATATAACAAGTTTAATAATGAACTTTCAAAATATATTGAAATAGAAACTGGAATTTTTGGAGCGGAAATGGAAGTTAGTCTAATAAACGATGGTCCTATAACAATTATAATAGATAGTAGGGAGTGAGGTTTATGTCCTCAAAAAAGGTAAGTATTAAACTAATTAATTTAGTGTTATTTGCAATTCTAGTTTGGATTTTACTATCTACGGGAGGATTTTGGATATGGGTGTTTAACAAAGCAATTGAAATTTTAGTACCATTTGTAGTTGCTTTTGCCTTTGCATATGTATGTTATCCTTTTCTTAAATTTATGGAAAGTAAAGGAATTCCTAAATGGCTAGGTGTTGGCATAATTTTAGTATTAACAATTGGTTTTGTCTCTTTAATGATTTATTTATTAGTACCTTTAGTTTATGATCAAGTAATAAGCTTAATTTCTAGTGCCATTAAATTTGTTCAAGATATATCCAATAAATATAATTTAGATTTAAATTATATTCAAAAAAGTTTTTCAAATTTGAATAATATTATTTTAGATTTTGGTAAATTTATTTCAAATAGTGCTTTTAATATTATAAATAAATCTATAGGTATAATGACTAGTGCGGTAATTTCTTTTTTTACGAGTATTTATTTTTTATTAGATATGGATAATATAAGAAAAGGAGTTAGAAATTTCTTTAAAAGGAAAAGTAAAAAAACATTTAATTATGTTAAAGCTTTAGATATTGAAATGAAAAATTATTCAATAGGACTTGCTAAATATATATTTATTCAATTAATAGAATATACTTTAGTATTTTATTTAATCGGCCATCCTTACTTTTTAATACTAGGTATTTTAGCTTCAATTACAACTATAATCCCGTATTTTGGAGGAATTTTTGCAAATATTATCGCACTTATAACTGCTTTATTTGTTAGTCCTAAATTATTTGTTTTAACCTTAATAGTTGCACTAGTACTTCCTAATGTTGATGGATATTTCTGGTCTCCAAAAATTTATGGTAAAACGAATAATATTCATCCTGTTATAACTATTTTTGGAGTTTTTGCAGGAGGAGCACTATTTGGAGTAATGGGAATAATAATTGCTTTACCAGTTACGATAATTTTAACTAAAACTTATAAATATTATAGAAAAGATATTGTAGAACTTAAAAACAAGAAAAGTGTTATATCAAATTAAATAACGCTTTTCTTTTTTCAAAAATTAGGTTATACTTTATATAGATAAAATAGAGGTGGGAATAATGAAAAAAAAGTGGCTAATAAATTCAATAATTGTAATTGTTTTAATTACTGTAATTTTTTTATTACCTACTTCTAAAGCTATAAAAGTAGATGTAAGCAACACAATGATTGATGAGAATGGAAATATAGTATATACAGAGGAGAATAAAAAAGAAGGTAAACCGTATTTAAATCCGTTATGGGAAGAGTATATAAGTCAATCAGAAGAAGAAAGAAGTAAATGGGAAATTATTCCAGAAAAATATCTAGTAGACTTTGTACCAACAAAAAAAACTTTATTTTCAAAAGTTAAAAGCTTTTTTGCGGAAGATGAGGTTTTACCAGAAAAATATGATTTAAAAGACGTAAATGGAAAAAGATATGTAGGGCCAACAAAAAACCAGAGCAATCTAGGTTTATGCTGGGATTTTGCAAGTGTTGCTTCCTTAGAATCTAATGCTAGATTAAGTGGATTAGGAGATTTAGTTTTTTCTGAAAGACAAATTGACTATGTAACTGGTGAGGATGGATTAATAGAAGGTAGTAGTCTCTATGAAAATGGAGAATTAGGTGGTGGTGGAAGTTTTACTTCTGAATTTATAGTAGCAAATTTAACTGGTGTATCACCTCAATTAGAAAGTGACTGGGGTCCATACGATACTTCAAAAAATAAACGAAGCGTAGATAAAGTATTTGATAAAAGTAAAGTAAAATATTCAATAGAGTCTGCTAAAATGTATCCTTCATTTAACCCTAGTGAATCAACAGAAGAAGTAAAACAAGAATATATAGAAATGATAAAAAAACATATTATGCAGTATGGAGCTATATATGTTAGTGCACCAACTCCTGATTCTAGAGCTAATTATACTTATGATCATGAAATTAAAACAGGTGAAACTTTAGATAGTATAGCTAAACAATATAATACAACCAAAGAAGCTATAATGAGTCTTAACAATTTAAAAGATGAAAATTTAACAATAGGTGAAACAATAAAAGTAAAATCCATTTGTTATGATAGTAGCCAAAAATTAATAACCTATCATAAGTATTGTGGTAAAGGTGTTGATTCTACACATGCAATGGCAATAGTAGGCTGGGATGACAATTATGGACCAAATAATGAAGGAGCATGGATTTTAAAAAATTCTTGGGGTAGTGATAACCCTATATATTTATCATATAAATCTAAATATGGAGCTCTCTATGGAGTTACAAAAATTCAAAATTCAAACATTTATGATTATGATAACGTTTATATAAAAGATTGGGGAACAAATAAGGTTGGAACAATAAATAGTGGTAATGATAGTTATCGTTATTCTAGACAATATATTTATAAAAGTAAAGAAAAAGAAATACTAAAAAAAATAGTATATACACCATTTGCTCAATACCTTTATAATGATATTGATATATATTTAAGTACAACTGGGAAAGTAGAAGATTTAAAATTTTTAAAAACAATAAAATCTAATTTTGAACTTATAAATACTATTGAGTTTAATGATTTAGAACTTACTAGTGATAAAATTCTAATTGAATTTAGAAATCCATATACAAATGATTATGTAAGTCCCTTACAACTTTTTGTTTATACTGATGATGCTACGGATAAAGAAACAATCTCATCATTTATTGATTATGATAACAGAGGTTATGGATATAAAAATTATATTCAAAAAACAGATAAAGAAACAACGGACTTTAACATAATTTCAAATATTAAAAGTATAAATCAAGGTGCAAGCTTAGACATTGAAATTTATGATTTTAATGGGAATGATGTTACTGATAAATTTATAGCTGTGAATAATTTTTCAATAATTAATGGTTTTCAAAAAAGTAAATTTATTTTTAATAACAATGAAGTTAATGACGGAATATATAGAATTGAAGTTAAATATAAAGATAAAGTTATGGAAAATTATCCTATAACTCTGGGAAACTATAATTATAAATATAATATGTTTATGATTTATACCGATTCAGATTATAATTTAATATATGATAGCGATAATAATGAATATATATTTAAAGTTATTCCTAAAAGTAATAATTTTGTCAATTTAAAAGAATTTAGAGGTAATATCTTTTTAGCTAATACATATAACATTTATGGACTTAATTCAGAACTAATAACAAATGCAAATACTAATTTAAAAACAGGAATGACAATTTCCAATAGTAATGATTTAGTAACACCATTTAATGTACCTATATCAATAAAAGGAGATAATAATGGTGATGGATTAATAGATACTGGTGATGTATTAAAACTTCATCGTTATGTGTTAGGAACTGTAAAAATGGATGAATTATATTATAAAGAAGCTTCAAAAATTAATGATGATGAAGAAATAGATACCGGAGATGTATTAAGATTACATAGATATGCTCTTGGTCAAATAGAAAATTTATAAAGTGGTGATAAAATGAAGAAGAATAAACAAGGAATAATAATAACAATTAGTATAATGTTTTTAACTATTTTGGTATCATTTTTGTTTCCTAAAACAAAAGCAGAAGAAAAAAATGTAGTTATATATGATGAATTAGGAAACATAATACTTACTGAAGAAAACAAAATAGATGGTATGCCATATATAAATCCTGAATGGGAAGAATATATGAAATTATCAGAAGAAGAAAAAAATAAATCAGAAGTTATTCCGACAAAATATATAGTTGATTTTATCCCTAGTAAAAAAATAAGCTTATTTAGCTTACCAGAAGTTTTACCAACCACATTTAATCTAAAAGATGTAGATGGAAAAAATTATTATGGAAAACAAAAAAATCAAAGCAGTTTAGGTTTATGTTGGGATTTTGCAAGTGTTGCTACAATGGAAACAAATGCTAGAATAACGGGATTAGGTGAATTAGATTTTTCAGAAAATCAAATTGATTATGCTACTAGTAGTAAGTCTTATTTTGAAGAAGGTTATACTCCTTATGGTGGTGGAACACCAGGAACTGGGGGAAATTTTAGTGGTGATGTAACCAATTCTATTAATCGTGGTATAGCTCCACAATTAGAAAGTGTATGGGGTTCATATAATACTACTATATCTAAACAAACATTAAAGAAAACCTTTGACTTATCAAATGTAGATTATTATGTAAGTGATTACATACAATTTCCATCTCTTGGTTCAAATGCAACAGAAGAAGTAAAACAAGAATATATAGAAATGATAAAAAAACATATTATGCAGTATGGAGCTATATATGTTAGTGCACCAACTCCTGATTCTAGAGCTAATTATACTTATGATCATGAAATTAAAACAGGTGAAACTTTAGATAGTATAGCTAAACAATATAATACAACCAAAGAAGCTATAATGAGTCTTAACAATTTAAAAGATGAAAATTTAACAATAGGTGAAACAATAAAAGTAAAATCCATTTGTTATGATAGTAGCCAAAAATTAATAACCTATCATAAGTATTGTGGTAAAGGTGTTGATTCTACACATGCAATGGCAATAGTAGGATGGGATGATAATTATGGACCAAATAATGAAGGAGCATGGATTTTAAAAAACTCTTGGGGTAATTCTATTCCTAATCCTTATCTTTCTTTTAAACATTCTAATGCATATTCAGGTTTGTTTGGAATAATAAAAATGGAAAAAAGGAATTATGATAATAATTATGATACTTCTGATTTAAGAAAAGCAGAAAATAAAACTGTAGATGGTAAATATTCTAAAATGGTAACTTATAATAAATTAAGTAATTATACTGAAATTTTAAATAGAATAGGTATTGAAACGAGCGCTCTTTCTTCTCCAGGATCTGTAACTTATGAAGTTTATATAAGTACAACAGGAAAAGAAGAAGATTTAGAACTTATTGATACAATAACTCCAGATCATGGTGGACTTATTTCGGTTGATATTGATAATCTAGAATTAAAAAGTGATCAGTTTTCTATTATGGTTAGACCATTAAATGGTTTTTCTCCTAGAGAAATATATGCATACACTAAAAATGCTAGTGAAAGTACTAATATAGTTGAAGAAACAAGGGCTGAAAATAATTATGCTTACTTCAATGGACAAATAGATTTATATTCTTTTTCAAAAAATATAGAAACTGGTTCAAAAATAGAGTATAATTTATATGATCAAGATGATAATAAAATAACAACAGGAATTACAAATAATAAAGGATATGTTGTAAATGGAAATGCCAAAACAAATTTATCTTATGATAGTAGTACATTTAAACCAGGAATATATAAAGTAGAAAGTGTAATAGATGGACAAGTACTAAGTAGTTTTGATTTATCAATAGGGACAGGATTTGTTTTAAATGATGATTCAAAATATAAAGTAGGAGAAGGCTATATAGAAAATGTAATACCAACATTTAAAAATCCAATTACTAATGTAAATTCGGTAGTAAGAAGTGAATTTTTAAACAATTTTAAAGTGTTTGATTCTAACATATATAAACAAGACTTATCAGATGAAGTAACCGGAATAAATAATTTGATGAGAAGTGGAATGTTAGTAAGAGCAAAATTAAGTAATGTAGAATACCGAATATCAGTAAAAGGTGAAATGGATGGAAATGGAGAAATAAACACAGGAGATGTAATGAAGTTATATAGACATGTACTTGGTACAACTCCGATAGAAGAGGATTATTATTTAAGGGCAGGAAAAGTAAATAATGATGAAGTAGTTGACACAGGTGATGTATTAAGATTACATAGATTTGTGTTAGGTCAAGTAAAAGATTTATGATTTGGGTTGATAAAATGAAAAGAAATAAACAAGGAATAATAATAACAGTTAGTATAATATTTTTAACTATTTTAATATCATTTTTGTTTCCAAAAACAAAAGCAGAGGAAAAAAATGTAGTTATATATGATGAATTAGGAAACATAATACTTAATGAAGAAAACAAAATAGATGGTATGCCATATATAAATCCTGAATGGGAAGAATATATGAAATTATCAGAGGAAGAAAAAAGTAAATTAGAAGTTGTTCCAACAAAATATATAGTAGATTTTATTCCTAGTAAAAAAATAAGTTTATTTAGTCTACCAGAAGCCTTGCCAACTACATTTAATCTAAAAGATGTAGATGGAGTAAATTACTATGGAAACCAAAAGAATCAAGGTAGTTTAGGTTTATGTTGGGCTTTTGCTGGTGTTGCCACAATGGAAACTAATGCTAGATTAACTGGATTAGGGGAATTAAATTTTTCAGAAAATCAAATTGACTATGTAACTAGTAGCAAAGCCTATTTTGAAGAAAATTATACTCCCTATGGTAGTGGAATTCCAGGTAATGGAGGAAATTTTTACAATGATGTAACTAGTACTATTAATCGTGGGGTATCCCCACAATTAGAAAGTGTATGGGGACCATATACTACTATAATATCAAAACAAAATTTAAAGAAAACTTTTGATTTATCAAATGTAGATTACTATGTAAGTGATTATATACAATTTCCATCACTTACTTCAAATGCTACAGAAGAAGTAAAACAAGAATACAGAGATATGTTAAAAAAACATATCATACAGTATGGAGCTATATATGTTGGAACTACCGCTCCTGATTATAGATCAAATGGTAGTAAAACGTATACTGTAAGAAGTGGAGATACTTTGGAAACATTGGCACGTAGTAACAATACTACCAAAGAAGAAATAATGACTTTAAATAATTTAACCAGTGAAACTTTAACAGTAGGTCAAACTTTACAAATAAAATCTACTTGTTATGATAAAGAGTATAATATGATAGTACAAAAAGGTGGAAGCTGTAATAGTAGTGCTGCTCATGCAATGGCAATAGTAGGCTGGGATGATAACTATGGACCAAATAATGAGGGAGCATGGATTTTAAAAAACTCTTGGGGTAACTCTAATCCTAATCCTTATCTTTCTTTTGAAGCTATAACACATGAATTATCCGGAACAATAAAAATGAAAAAAAGAGATTATGATAATAATTACGATACTTCAGATTTAAGAAAATCAGAAAATAAATCTGTAAATGGAAAAACTTCTAAAATTGTCACTTATAATAAATTAAGTGATTATACTGAAATATTAAATAGAATAGGTATTGAAACATCTGCCATTTCATCTCCTGGAGCAGTTACTTATGAAGTGTATGTAAGTCCTACAGGAAAAGAAGAAGATTTAGAACTTGTTGATACAATAACACCAAGTTATGGAGGACTTATTTCGGTTGATATTGATAATCTAGAATTAAAAAGTGATCAGTTTTCTATTATGGTTAGACCATTAAATGGTTTTTCTCCTAGAGAAATATATGCATACACTAAAAATGCTAGTGAAAGTACTAATATAGTTGAAGAAACAAGGGCTGAAAATAATTATGCTTACTTCAATGGACAAATAGATTTATATTCTTTTTCAAAAAATATAGAAACTGGTTCAAAAATAGAGTATAATTTATATGATCAAGATGATAATAAAATAACAACAGGAATTACAAATAATAAAGGATATGTTGTAAATGGAAATGCCAAAACAAGTTTAACATATGATACAAGTACATTTAAACCAGGAGTATACAGAGTAGAAAGTGTTTTAAATGGACAAGTATTAAGTAGTTTTAATTTATCAGTTGGAACAGGATTTGTATTAAACGACGACTCAAAATACAAGATAGGAGAAGGATATATAGAAAATGTAATACCAACATATAAAAATCCAATAACAAATGTAAATTCAGTAGTAAGAAGCGAGTTTTTAAATAATTTTAGTATTTTTGATTCTAATATTTATAAGCAAGATTTATCAGGAGAAGTAACCGGAATAAATAATATGATAAGAAGTGGAATGTTAGTAAGAGCAAAATTAAGTAATATAGAATACCGAATTTCAGTAAAAGGTGAAATGGATGGAAATGGAGAAGTAAACACAGGAGATGTAATGAAACTATATAGACATGTACTTGGAACTACTCCAATAGAAGAAGATTATTATTTAAGAGCAGGAAAAGTAAATAGTGACGATACAGTTGACACAGGTGATGTATTAAGACTACATAGGTTTGTATTAGGTCAAATTGATGATTTATAGGAGGTTAAATTATGAAAGGTAAAATAAAATATGTAATTCTTACAATAGCATTATTTTTAATAATAATAGTTAAAAGTAATGCTGCTAATTACAGTATTGATATTAAATGTCCTGAAACTGCTAGTAATGGAGAAGTAATTACTTGTAAAATTACTGCTACTGGATCAGGATTTGGAGGGGTAGAAGCCAATATTTCATATAATGGATTTACACAGACTAAATTTGAAAAAGGAAGTGATTGGGATTTAGGTGGTTTAGAAAACGGAAAACTATCAACAATCTCTGGAACCGATTTAGATGGTGAGGTTACAGTAGGTACTATAACTTTGACAGTAAATGACAATGGAAGTAACACTAAAACTATTTCACTTTCCGGAGGTAAAATTTTTACCATTGATAACTCATTTTCTGTTCCAAATGTAACTACAACAGTTAGAGTACCTGGTACAGATAATAATTTATCTTCCTTATCAATAGATAACGGAACTTTATCTCCTGCTTTTAATGCAAGTATTACAAACTATACTGCAACAGTTGATGCTCCAAATGTAACTATAAGTGCGACTGCTGCTCAAGGAAGTACAGTAACTGGTACTGGAACTAAAAGTTTAAATTATGGGGCAAATACATTTAAAGTAGTAGTAACTCCTGAAGCAGGAACTTCAAAAACTTACACAATTGTAATTACGAGACCTGATAATAGAAGTACAAATAGTTATTTAAGTAATGTTATAATAAGTAGTGGAACCATTAATTTTGATAAAACAATACAAACTTATGACATTACAATCCCTGGAGGAAACTCTTCATTTAGTTTAGAAGGAATTGCTGAAGATAGTAAATCTATTGTAAGTTATCCAATGGGAAAAGAAATAACTTTAGATTATGAAGAAACTAAACAATTACAAATAGTAGTAACTCCTGAAAAAGGGGGAAAAAGAACTTATACTTTTAATATTACAAGACCTGATAATAGAAGTGGGAATGCTAATTTAAAAAATGTTACAATAAGCAGTGGAACTATCAATTTTGATAAATCCGTTGAAATATATGATATTACAATTCCAGGAAATAACTCTTCGTTTAATATATCTGGAACAGCAGAAGATAGTAAAGCGCAAGTTAGTTATCCAAAAGGTCAAAGTATAAACTTAAATTATGGAGAAACTAAACAACTACAAATTACCGTAACTGCTGAATCGGGAGCTACTAAAACTTATACTTTTAACATTACAAGACGTGATGATAGAAGTAATAATGCTAACCTAAAAAGTGTTACTATAAGTGGAGGAAACATTAATTTCAGTAAGGATATAACTTTATATAATATTACAATTCCAAGTAATAATTCTTCGTTTACACTTAAAGGAGTAGCAGAAGATAGTAAAGCAACTGTTAGTCCAAAAGAACAAACCATAACACTAAATTATGGAGAAACTAAACAATTACAAATTACTGTAACTTCTGAAACCGGTATTAAAAAAGTTTATACATTTAATATCACAAGAACAGATGGAAGAAGTAACAATAATAATTTGAAATCATTAAAAATTAGTGATGCTACTATTAATTTTAAGCCAAGTCAAACTGCATATACGGTTACTGTAGAAAATAATATTGATAGTGTAACTATTAGTGGAGAAAAAGAAGATAGTAAAGCAATTGTTATTGGTTTAGGTAAAAAAACATTAAAGGTAGGAAGTAATGTATTTAAAATTACAGTAACTTCAGAGTCTTCTAAAACTAAAACATATATAGTAACAATCATTAGAAAAAATAAAGAAGGAGAAACTCCAAAACTATCTAATAATACTAAAATTAGAAATATAACTATAAACGGATTGGATTTAAGGTTAAAAGATAATCAAGATGTTTATACTGTTAGCGTTAAAAATTCTATTTCAACAGTAGATATTAAATATATTTTAGACGATGATAAAGCAAGTGCGATATTAGAAGGTAAACCTGATTTAATTGTTGGAATTAATACTTTTAAAATAATAGTAACAGCAGAAGATGGAACTACTAAAACTTACCAAATTTTGATAGAAAGGAAAGAAAACCAAAGTATAGTACAAAATGATAAAGAAAGTATAATTGAAGCTATTAAAAATGGTGATGATAGTGTAATTACTATAACAGTTAAAGAAAATGATAAAAATAGACAAATAGATCAAAGTATTTTAAAAGAATTAAAAGATAGTGATAAAACATTAATATATGAAGTATTAAATGAGAATGATGGACTATTGTATTCTTTAACTTTAACCTCTGAAGATGTTAAACAAATAGAAGATATAGATTTTGATTTAGATTTTAATGAAGACACTTCTTTAAAATTAAACGATAAAAATGTTAAATTCCTTAATTTTAAAGATAATGGTAAATCTTCAACTAATTTAATTGCTAAAGTATTTGTAGGAGATAAATTTAAAGATGGTGAAGTATTAAATCTTTCATATTACAATCCTAAAAATAATAAAATAGAAACAATTAAAACAAATATTAAAGTAGTTGATGGTTATATTACCTTTGAATCTAATAAATTATCAAAATATATGTTATCTACTTCAGTATTAAAATTAGCAAATAATATAAGTACAAATAGAGTGCTTACAATAGTTTCAATTATTGCTTTAATCATTGTGATAGTTGCTTTAATAATAATTGCTATAATTATGAAAAATAAAAACAATAAAAATAAAGGTAATATGAGTGAAGACGGAATGACAAGTACTGTTTCATTTGACGATCCAATTTATAATGCAACTCCAAATAATGATAGCTTTGAACAAGCAGATAAAATTGAAATAGTTAATAAAGACAATACAGAAATTATTGACGATTTAAGGAATTAAAAATCAAAAATTTTTAATTCCTTTTTCTTATATATTACACTATTGACAAACATTTGTTCTTCTGCTATTCTTAAAATAGTGATGTAGAATGGAAGAATACTTAAATGAATTTTTAGAAAATATTGAATATCAAAAAGGTTATTCAGAAAATACAGTTATAAATTATGAGATAGATATAGAAGAATTTTTAAATTTTTTAAAAAGTAAAAATATTAAAACTTTAACAAGGATAGATTATAATGTAGTAAAAAATTATTTAATGTATTTATACAATAATAATTATAAAAGAAATTCTGTGTCTAGAAAGTTGAGTTCACTTAGAAGTTTTTTTAAGTATTTACATTTAAAAAATATTATTGATATGAATCCTTTTAACTTAATTTCTTCTCCTAAAAAGGAACAAAGATTACCTAAGTTTTTATATGATGATGATATAGAAAAAATTTTTGAGGTCCCAAATTTAAGTAATCCATTAGGTCAAAGAGATAGACTTATTTTAGAGTTACTTTACGATACAGGAGTACGTATTTCAGAATTAACAAATATTAAATTAAGCGATATTAATATATCAAATAATAGCATTAAGATTTTAGGTAAAGGAAATAAAGAAAGAATTGTTTTATATGGAGTTTACTTAGAAGAAATACTAGATAAATATTTACATGATGGTAGATTAAATTTATTAAAAGATAAGAAGAACGATTATTTAGTTTTAAATGCTAGAGGTAGTAATATTACCACTAGAGGAGTAAGAATGATAATAGATAATATTATTAAGAAAGCTTGTATTAGTATCCATGCTACTCCACATACATTAAGGCATACTTTTGCAACTCATCTTCTTAATAATGGAGCAGACTTACTTACGGTTAAAGAGTTATTAGGTCATTCATCGTTAAGTTCTACTCAAGTATATACTCATATTACAGATGAAAGACTTAGAAATATTTATTTACATAGTCATCCGAGAGCGAGGGAATAAAAATGGCTAAACTATATTTTAAATATGGAGCAATGAATTCAGGAAAAACTACTATACTATTACAAACTGCATATAACTATGAAGAACAGGGTATGAAAATAATTATTGTAAAGCCTAAAGTAGATAAAAAAGGAGAAAACAAAATCTGTGCAAGAATTGGATTAGATAGAAAAGTAGATATTTTACTTGATGAAACTGAAAATATTTATGAAATCATCAAATCTAAATATAGTGATATAAATTGTTTATTGGTAGATGAAGCACAATTCATTACCTTTATGCAAGCAGATCAACTTCTTAAAATTGCTTCTCTTTTAAATATTCCAGTTATTTGTTATGGAATAAGAACAGATTTTATGATGAATGGTTTTATTGGTAGTAATCGTTTATTACTAATTGCAGATAAAATTGAAGAAATTAAAACAATTTGTAGTTGTGGAAAAAAGGCTACTATTAATGTAAGAAAAGTTAATGGTAAATATGTATTTAGTGGAAATCAAATCGCAATTGATGGAATGGATAACGTAACTTATGAATCAATGTGTCCAAAATGTTACTTTAATTTAAAAAATTAATTAAAAAATAAGGATTAAACTGCATAAAGTTATTGTGTAGTTTTCTTTTTTTATGTTATTATTAAGGTGTACATAATAGGAGGGAAAAAGTTATGGCAAAATATGTATATTCCTTCAAAGAAGGAAACAAAGACATGAGAAATCTTCTTGGTGGAAAGGGAGCTAATCTTGCTGAAATGACTAGTATTGGATTACCTGTTCCAAGAGGATTTACTGTTACAACTGAGGCTTGCATTAAATACTACGATGACGGAGAAGTTGTTTCTAGTGAAATTCAAAACCAAATTTTTGAAAAACTAGATGAACTTGAAAACGTTACTGGCAAAAAATTAGGGGATATGAACAATCCTTTATTGGTATCTGTTAGAAGTGGGGCTAGAGCTTCTATGCCTGGAATGATGGATACAGTTTTAAATTTAGGTATGAATGACCAAGTAGCAGAAGGTTTTGCAAAGGTTACTAATAATCCTAGATTTGTGTATGATAGTTATAGAAGATTTATTCAAATGTTTGCAGATGTAGTTATGGGATTTCCTAAAAGTTCATTTGAAAGACTTTTTGATAAAATCAAAGAAGAAAAAAATGTAGAATTTGACACTGAACTTAGCGCAGAAGATTTAATGGAAGTTGTAGAAATTTATAAATCTGAATATTTAAAACATGCAAATGAAGAATTTCCACAAGATCCTAAAGTTCAACTTCTAGAAGCTGTTAAGGCAGTATTTAGAAGTTGGAATAACGATCGTGCAATTACTTATAGAAGGTTAAATGATATTCCATCTAGTTGGGGAACTGCAGTAAATGTTCAAGAAATGGTATACGGAAATCGTGGAGAAACTTCTGGTACTGGAGTTGCGTTTACTAGAAATCCAGCAACTGGTGAAAAAGCTTTATATGGTGAGTATTTAATGAATGCTCAAGGTGAAGATGTTGTTGCGGGTATTCGTACTCCACAACCTATTGATACTTTAAAAAGTGTAATGCCTGAATGCTATGATCAATTTGTAAATATTTGCAGTATTTTAGAAAACCATTATAAGGATATGCAAGATATGGAATTTACTATTGAAGATGGTAAATTATTTATGCTTCAAACTAGAAATGGTAAAAGAACTGCTGCTGCTGCTTTAAAAATTGCAGTTGATTTAGTTAATGAAAAAATGATTACAAAAGAAGAAGCTTTATTAAAAGTAGAACCAAAACAACTTGATCAATTGCTTCATCCAAATTTTGATATAGAATCTTTAAAGAATGGAAAAGTAATCGCTAAAGGACTTGCTGCATCTCCAGGAGCTGCTACTGGTAAAATTTATTTTACTGCTGAAGATGTATTAACAGCTTATAAAAATGGAGAAAAAGATCTATTATTAGTTAGATTAGAAACTAGTCCAGAAGATATTGAGGGAATGAATGTTGCCCATGGTATTTTAACAGTCCGCGGAGGTATGACTAGCCATGCTGCTGTAGTTGCTCGTGGTATGGGTACTTGTTGTGTTTGTGGTTGTGGTGAATTAAGAATAGATGAAGAAGCTAAAACTTTAACAACTAAGGATGGAAAAGTTTATAAAGAAGGAGACTATATGAGTCTTGATGGTTCAACAGGTAATGTTTATGGAGAACAAATTAAAACCGTTGATCCAGAAATTAGTGGAGATTTTGAAAAATTTATGAAGTGGGCTGATGAAGCTAGAGTTCTTAAAGTTAGAACAAACGCAGATACTCCAAAAGATGCTCTTCAAGCACGTAAATTTGGTGCTGAAGGAATTGGATTATGTCGTACTGAACACATGTTCTTTGAAAGTGATAGAATTTTCAATTTCAGAAAAATGATTGCGGCTGAAACTTTAGAACAAAGAGAACAAGCATTAGAAAAAATTCTTCCATATCAAAGAAGTGATTTTGAAGGATTATTTAAAGCTATGGAAGGTTATGGGGTTACTATTCGTTTCTTAGATCCTCCACTACATGAATTTTTACCTCATACTGATGAAGAAATAAAAGCACTTGCTTTAGATTTAGGAGTTACTTTTGAATCTTTAAAAGCTAGAGTATCTTCATTAAAAGAATTTAATCCAATGATGGGACACAGAGGATGTAGACTTGCCATAACATATCCAGAAATCGCTAAAATGCAAACAAAAGCAGTGATAGAAGCTGCAATTAATGTTAATAAAGAAGGATTAAATGTAGTTCCAGAAATTATGATACCATTAGTAGGAGATGTAAAAGAACTTAAATATGTTAAAAAAATTGTTTGCGAAACTGCTGATGAAATCATTAAAGAAAATAAAGTAAACTTAGAATATCATGTAGGAACTATGATAGAAATTCCAAGAGCTGCCTTAACAGCTGATAAAATAGCAGAAGAAGCAGAATTCTTTAGTTTTGGTACTAATGATTTAACTCAAATGACTTATGGATTTAGTCGTGATGATGCTTCTAAATTCTTAGAAGATTATTACAAAAAAGGAATTTTTGAATCTGATCCATTTGCTAAAGTTGACCAAGAAGGTGTTGGTGAACTTATGAGAATAGCAATTAAAAAGGGTGAAAAAACTAGACCAGATATTAAACTTGGAATTTGTGGAGAACATGGTGGAGATCCTTCAACTGTAGAATTCTGCCATGACTTGGGACTTACTTATGTATCTTGCTCACCATATCGTGTACCACTTGCTAGACTTGCAGCTGCTCAAGCCGCAATTAAATCAGATTTGCAAAATAATAAATAATTATATTAAAGACTAAGATTATTAAAAAAAATTAAATCTTAGTCTATTTAATTATTAAAAAATATTTATTAAACTAATTTATATGATCTTTTATATAATAATTAAAGGAGTTGATACAAAATGCCAATGTTAATATACAAAGAAAAGTTAAATAATGATTTTCATAATGAAGAAGTTCATCTAGCATTCAATTGCAAATATACTAAAAATGGATCTTTAAAACTTAAAGATTATGAACCAAATTATTTTGATAGTGGTGATTTCAGAATTAAAGTTAAAGAAGTGATACACAATTTAAATGTATTAACATTTAAAAAATATAAATCACAAAATAATGGAATCTATTATCTAGCACTTTTAAACTATTTTGTAGATCAAATACCTAGTTTATATTCCATTAAGTTTGTTAGTAATACCTCAGAAAGTATTTACTATAAAGATGAAATAAAATAAATTTATATTTTTTTTCATTTTTCTTTTATTTTTAAAATTTATGTACAAAATATTATAGTAGGATATTTTACATTTTAAGTGTCAAATTTAATTAAAATACTAATTATGTTAAATTTTCAATTTTAATATCTTGTATAATAAAATAAAGAGGAGTGAAAATCATGGATATAGAAAAAATAATTTTGGAAAATAATTTATCAAAAAGAGATTTAGCTTCTTTTAAAAAAATAGTAAATGAAGTTCAACCATTAAATAATGAGTTAATAATTAAATTAGATAGTTATATAAATACTAACATTAGTGATGAAAACTTTGAATTGATGGATTTAACTATTAATTCTTTACTGGAAGCATTAGATTATCCCACTGAAGGATGGGCAATAAAAACAGAAAATCAACTTAATGGGTATATATATTTAAAAGATGCAATTATAGAATATGCTTTTACTCCATTTAAAAATATGGATACGGTATTAGATAATGTAGCGTTTATTAACGGAACAAATAAAGGAATTGTAAATAACACAATAATTGATTATATAGTAAACTATGGAGATCCTAAAAAAATTCAAAATGCTTTTAAAATGTATAGTACTAATTATGAAAATGCAATTTATAATAGTACAAAACCATCAGTTTTTATTCCTATATATGCAAAAGCGGTTACTTCTAAATTTGCAGAAATCACAAAAAACGAATCAAAGCAAGAAAGTTTTAAATTATAAAACAGGTGGAATTTTTTCTATCTGTTTTAATTTGTTTTGAATTTATTTAAAAGCTAGTGTATAATGAATTTAAGAATGCGAGGTTTACTAATGAATACAATAGATAAAAAAATTGTTGATAATATTAAAAAATTAGGAATAGATATGATTGATGAAGCAAAAAGTGGACATCCTGGAATAGTCCTTAGTGCTGCTCCTATTATTTACACACTTTATTCTAGACATTTAAAAGTAAATCCAAAAGCTGATAAATGGTTAAATAGAGATAGATTTGTAATGTCTGCAGGACATGGATCTGCACTTTTATATTCTACGCTTTACATGGCGGGATTTGACATAGATTTAAATGAGTTAAAAAGGTTTAGACAATTGGGTTCAATTACACCAGGACATCCAGAACTTAATGTAACTCCTGGAGTAGACTTATCAACAGGTCCTCTTGGACAAGGTTTTGCAAGTGCGGTAGGAATGGCGATTGCAGAAAAATATTTAAAAACCAATTATAACATTCCAAAAAAATATAATATAATTGATCATAAAATTTATGTATTATGTGGTGATGGAGATTTAATGGAAGGAATAAGTTATGAAGCTTCATCAATTGCAGGCAATTTAAAACTTGATAATTTAATTGTTTTATATGATTCAAATAACACTACTTTAGATGGTAAAACAAATATGACATTTAATGAAAATATTGAAAAAAGATTTAATGCTTTAAATTGGAATTATCTTTTAGTTAAAGATGGAGAAAATATTGATCAAATAGATAAAGCATTAGTTAAAGCTAAAAAAAGTGATAAACCAACTATTATTGAAATAAAAACTACTTTAGGTAACGGTTCATTACTAGAGGGGACTAATAAAGTACATGGTTCTCCATTAACAAAGGAAGATTTAAAACAATTAAATCATAAATTAGGTATGAGAGAAGTAAAATTTACTCCTTCTTTAGAAGCTGTTTCATATTTTAGAGAACAAATTAAAAATAGAGTATCACTAGAGTATGATAGATGGAATGATATGTATAATGAATTTTTGGATAATTCAAGTGATGAAATAAAAAGAGATTTTAACATTTTAAATAATAAAACCACAATTGATACTAGTAATTTAGTTAAATTCACTAAAGAAATAGTTGAAGAATCTTTAAGAGAAAGTAATGGAAAAATTTTAAATGAGTTAGTAAATTCTAATAAATTAATAATTGGAGGAAGTGCGGATGTAGCAACTTCAACCAAAACTTATATAACTACAGGTGAGGATTTTTCTAAAAATAATTATAAGGGTAAAAATCTTTGGTTTGGAATTAGAGAACATGCTATGGGATCTATTTTAAATGGTATTTCTACATATAATATTAAAACCTTTGGATCTACATTTTTAAGCTTTTCAGATTATTTAAAACCAGCAATTAGAATGAGTGCTTTAATGAATTTGCCAGTTAATTATATATTTACACATGATTCAATAGACATTGGAGAAGATGGACCTACACACGAACCAATTGAACAATTAACTATGTTAAGAAGTATTCCTAATTTAGATGTTTATAGACCTTGTGATATTAAAGAAATAGTAGGATGTTTTGATTTAATTTATCAAAATAATAAACCTAGTATATTAATACTTGGAAGAAATAAAGTTGAAACTTTAAAGAATACTAACTATAAAAAAGTAAAATATGGAGCTTACATAATAAAACCTGAAAAAAACGATTTAACTGCAATTTTTATTTCTAGTGGTAATAATATGAATACTACTTTAGAATTAGCTTTAAAATTAGAAGAAAAAGGCTATGGAGTTAGGGTTGTTAGTATGCCTTCAATTAATTTATTTTTAAAGCAAGATAAAGCTTATAAAAAGGAAATTATAGATAATAAGTCTAAAATTATTTTTATAGAACCTACAAATAACTTTGAATTGTTAAGTGAATTTTCAAATAATTGTTATACTGTATTTGAAAACAAATTTGGAATAAGTGCGAAAAAAGATGATGTATTAGATTATATGAACTTTAGTAAACAAGAAATTTTAGATAAGATACTGTATATTTTTGATATTAAAGAGGACTAGTTAGTTCTCTTTTAGTTTTTTTCACCAAAATGGGCATAGTGTGATATAATACAACAAGAGGATGTGAATCTTTATGAAAGCAATTGTATGTGGTGGAGGTACTGGTGGACACATATATCCTGCACTTGCAATTATTAATAAAATTAAGGAAAAAGAACCTAATAGCGAATTTTTATATATTGGAACTCATAACAGAATGGAAAAAGATATTATTCCACAATATAATATAAAATATGTAGCATTAGAAATGTATGGATTAAAAAGAAAATTAACTTTATCAAATATAAAAACTGCCTATTGTTATATTGAAGCTATAAAAAAATGTAAAAAGGTTATTAAAAAGTTTAATCCTGATATTGTAATTGGTGTTGGGGGTTATGTTACCGCACCAGTAATTAGAACTGCTAAAAAACTAGGTTTTAAAACTTTTATTCACGAACAAAATAGCATTCCTGGTTTATCAAATAGACACTTAGAAAAATTTGCAGATAAAATTGCAGTATCTTTTGAAAGTTCAAGGGAGTATTTTAAAGAAAAAGAAAAAATAGTATATACTGGTAATCCTTGTGGAGAAAGTGCTTTATCGGTTAAAAAAATTGATAAAAGTGAACTTGGTTTATCAAAAACTAAAAAATTAGTTTTAATAGTAATGGGATCGTTAGGTTCTAAAAAAGTAAATGATAAAATTACTAGTATGTTACCTATGTTTAACGAAAGAGATTATGAAGTATTATATGTAACGGGTAAAAATTATTACGAAGAGATAAATAAAAAAGTTAAAGCTCCAAACAATGTAAAAATAGTACCATATATAGAAAATATGACTAGAGTTATGAAAGCAACTGATATAATGGTATCTAGAGCAGGAGCTTCTACTATGAGTGAAATAATCGCTTTAGAAATTCCTACAATATTTATTCCTAGTCCTTATGTTACAGATAATCACCAATATAGAAACGCTAATGATTTAGTTAAAAAAAATGCAGCAATTATTATTGAAGAAGAAAATTTAAAAGGTGATATCTTAGTAAGAACTATTGATGAATTATTTAGAGATAAAATAAAGTATAATAAAATTAAAGAAAATTTAAAAGGAACTTTTGTAGGTGGAAGTTCTGATAAAATTTATAAAACAATTAAAAATATTATTGAGGAGAAATAAGAATGAACGATATAATAAAAATACTTGAAGATAAAAAAATTGGAAAAATACTTGAAAATGAATCAATAAAAAAATATAATACATATAAATTAGGCGGTAAGGCAAAATTAATAATTTTTCCAGATAATATAGATAAATTAATTGAACTTCTAGCTATAATTAAAGAACAAAACATTAAATATAAAGTTATTGGTAAAGGTTCAAATTTAATTTTTTCAGATAAAGATTACGATGGGATTTTAATTAGGTTAGATAATTTAAATAAATTAGAAATAAATGATACTAAAATAGTAGTAGGCGCTGGATATAGTTTAGTAAAACTTTCACTAGAAACTGCGAAATTAGGACTTTCCGGATTAGAATTTGCATCTGGAATTCCAGGAAGTGTTGGTGGAGCAATTTTTATGAATGCGGGAGCTTATAAAGCATCAATTAGTGAATTAGTTGAAGAAGTTAAAGTAATTGATGAAGATTTAAAAGTAAAAACACTAAAAAATAATGATTTACATTTTGATTATAGAAAGTCTTTATTACAAGAAAAAAGAAATTATATTTGTGTAGAAGTTACCTTAAATTTACAACATGGAAATGTTGATGAAATTAAAGAAAAAATAAATAAAAGACGTATGAGAAGAATGGAAACACAACCACTAGAATACCCATGTGCTGGTAGTGTATTTAGAAATCCAATAGATGTTCCAGCAGGAAAATTAATAGAAGATGCTAATTTAAAAGGTAAACGAATTGGTGGAGCAATGGTTAGCCCTAAACATGCTAACTTCATAATCAATTATAACAACGCAAGTGCAGAAGACGTTTATAATTTAATAAATTTTGTTAAGCAAGAAATTAAAAATCAAACGGGGATAGAGTTAAAAGAAGAACAAGAATTTGTTAATTGGGAGTAGATTATAATGACTACAGTAAAAGTAAAAAGGAAAAAATTAAAATTACGTGTTGTTTTTTTAACCTTAATTTTATTAGTATTATTAGGATATTTAATATATTTTGCTTTCAATAAATTAATTGATACTAATATTAAAAATATTTACGTGATAGGAAATCAAGTTTTGAAAGATTACGAGGTTATTGAACTAGCTAAAATTCAAAATTATCCTAAGATATTATCAATTAGTTCACAAGAAATGGAAAGAAGAATCAAAGCTAATCCATATGTTAAAGAAGTTCAAGTAAAAAAAAGAATAGGTAGTCAAGTATATATTTATATTACTGAATACAAACCATTATTTTATAGTAAAGTTACCAAGAAATTAATTCTTGAAGAAGATAAAGAATTATATAGTGATGAACCTTTAAATAATATTCCTATTTTAATAAATGAAATTTCTGATAAATCAATTTATCAAAAATTAATAGAACGATTTTCTTTAATTGAAAATTCAGTAAAACAAAAAATATCAGAAATTAATTATGTTCCAAATGAAGTTGATAAAGAAAGATTTTTACTTTCAATGAATGATGGTAATTATGTATACATTACTTTACCTAAAATTGAAGAATTAAATAAATATTTAGAAATACTTCCATCATTGGAAAATAAAAAAGGTATTTTATATTTAGATTCTGGTAATTATTTTGAAATTTTTAATAATTAAGTAAGTGGTGATAGTTGTGAAAAGAAAAAAAATAAAAACAAAAAGAGTAGTTATAATATCAGTATTATTAATTTTAATTTTAGCAAGTTTAATATTTTATTTTGGATTTTATAATACTACTTCGCAAAAACTAAAAAGAATTGGATATAGTGATAAGGAAATTAAATTTATAGAAGCAAATTTAAGTGATGAAGAAATTTCTATAGTATTAGATAATAAATATCAAAAACTACTTGTAGATTTAGTTAAAAATGATAATTATGATAGTAGTAAATTAAAAACTTATTTTAAAGATTTAAATTCTTCTAAAAGTCTTTCTGAAATTTTTGAAACTGACATAAAAGAAGAGGATCCAATAGATGAAAATGATAATGCACCATTAGAAGATCCTAAAAGTGAAATAAAAAGCAAATTTAAAAATGCGACTTATTATATAGATCAAAATTTAGATAGATATTTAGATTATATTAATCTTTATCCTCAAAAAGATATAGATGAAGTTATTAGAAGTGTAAATTCTAATATAGATTACGAATTTTATACTCATGTTACTAATACTAACTTAGATGATGGAAATCTAATATTAGTAAATAAATATACTAAATTAGACTCTAGTTATATTCCAGACTTAGTTACTATGGAAAGTGGATATACCATGGTTAGTGGAGCTAAAATGACTAGTGAAGCTTATTCACATTTTAAAGAAATGGTAAATGTTGCTAAAAATGATGGGATAAAATTATATAATATTTCTGCATATAGAAGTTATCAAACTCAAAATAGCTTATATAATAATTATGCTAATAGGGATGGGAAAGAAGCCGCTGATACTTATTCTGCACGACCTGGTTATTCTGAACATCAAACAGGGTTAGCACTAGATATTAATACAGCTAGTTCAAGTGATCACTTTGAAAATACTAAAGAATATAAATGGCTTATAAATAATTCTTACAAGTATGGCTTTATATTAAGATATCCACAAGGTAAAGAATATATTACAGGATACAAGTTTGAACCTTGGCATTATAGATATGTAGGAAAAGAAGTTGCTAAATATGTTCATGATACAGGAGTAACTTACGAAGAATATTATGCATATTTTTTAGGAACAAAATAAAAATTTAAAACTACTGTACAAAAGTGCAGTAGTTTTGTTATAATAAATATTAAGTTAGTTAGTGGGCTTTGGTTTTTTCTAGAAATAGTGTATAATATTAATACGAATATATAAGGGAGAGCGAGTTTGCTTATGAAAAAAATATATACGAGTATAGATATAGGTTCAGATAATATCAAAGTAGTTACCGCAGAAATTTATGGTAAAAAAATTAATATACTTGCATCTTCTTCCATAAAATCTGAAGGTATTAAAAAAGGACTTATAGTAGATGCTGCTAAAGCAATTGTATCAATTAAAGAAGCTCTAACTTGTGTAGAAAATGTTTTAGGTTTAAAAATAGATAAAGTTATTGCCTCAGTTCCTGCAAATGGAGCAGAGTTTGCGCTTGTTAGTGGATATTCAACTATTACTAATGAAGAAAAGAAAGTAACAGGTAATGACATTATAAGATGTTTACAAGCTTGTGTATATAATAAAATAGAAGAAAATAGAGAATTAATTACAACTATTCCAATAGAATTTTCATTAGACGAAGAAGAAAAAATTAGAGATCCTAAAGGTCTTATAGGCGAAAAACTTAGTGTAAAAGCAATAATGGTTACTACTCCTAAAAAAAATGTAGATTCCGTTATAAGCGTTTTACAAAATATTGGTTTAGAAGTAGTAGATATTACTTTAAATTCAATTGGCGATTACTATGAATTTAAAAATAGTAAATTAAATAGTGAGGTATCGGGTATAATAAATATTGGAGGAGATATCACTACAGTTTCTGTTTTTAATAAAGGAATTTTAATGAATACAAAAATTTTACCAATTGGAGGTAAAAATATTGATAAGGATATTACTTTTGTATATAGATTAAACTTAATAGATAGTAGAAAATTAAAAGAAAATTTTGCAGTTGCCCATAAAAGGTTTTCTAAAGTAAATGAAACTTTTGAGATAGTTAATAATGAGGGTGAAACCCTTAAAATAAATCAATATGAGGTTTCAGAAATTTGTATGGATAGACTTATGGAAATTATAAAAATTGCAAAAAATGAAATAAAAGACTTAACAAACAAGGAAATAAGTTATATAATTATTACAGGTGGAACTAGTGAATTTATGGGGTTTAATACTCTTTTAAATGAGTTTATTAGTAAAACTATTAGTGTGGCAGATATGAACACAATAGGTGTTAGAAAGAATAGATTTTCTTCTTGTGTAGGTATGATTAAATACTTTAGTGAGAAGTTAGAACTTAGAGGTAGAGAGTATTCAATGTTTAGTGAAGAAAAACAAGAAGAACTCATTTCAACTAAAAAGAAAAACAACTTTTCTAATGGTTCAATTATTGGAAAAGTATTCGGTCATTTTTTTGATAATTAAGGGAGGCACGTTATGTTTGGATTAGAAATGGATCAATTGGCAAAAATAAAAGTAATAGGTGTTGGTGGTGGTGGATGTAATGCCGTAAACCGAATGATAGAATCTGGTATAAAAGGTGTAGAATTCATCGTTGCAAATACTGATTTACAAGTTTTAAATACATCTAAAGCTCCTATTAAAATTCAATTAGGTATATCCTTAACTGACGGTCTTGGAGCTGGATCAAATCCAGAAGTAGGTAGAGAAGCAGCAGTTGAAAGTAAAAAAGAAATAGAAGAAACTTTAAAAGGAGCAGATATGGTTTTTGTTACCTGTGGTATGGGTGGAGGAACTGGTACTGGTGCTGCTCCGATAATTGCAGAAATCGCACAAAATTTAGGTGCACTTACAGTAGGTATTGTTACTAAACCATTCAGTTTTGAAGGTAGAAAAAGAATGGAACACGCTATGAATGGACTTGAAGAATTAAAAAAACATGTTGATACTTTAATAGTAATTCCAAATGATAGATTAAGAGAAATAATAGATAAATCTACTCCAATGTTAGATGCATTTAGAGAAGTTGATAATGTATTAAGACGTGGGGTTCAATCTATATCAGATTTAATTGCAGTAGCAGGGTTAGTTAACCTAGATTTTGCTGATGTTAAAGCAGTAATGAAAGATAGAGGAAATGCTCTTATTGGTATTGGTATAGGTGTAGGAGAAAATAGAGCAATAGAAGCAGCTAAACAAGCAGTAGCTAGTCCATTACTTGAAACATCTATATCTGGTGCAACTGATGCAATTATAAATATTACAGGTGGAAGTAATTTAACACTATTTGAAGCAGAAGATGCTGCTCAAATTGTAAGAGAAGCCGCTAACACAGAAATCAATACAATATTTGGTGCAGTTATTAACGAAAATCTTACTGATGAAGTAATTGTTACCGTAATTGCAACAGGATTTGAAGAGCCAACTGAACCATTATATCAATCTTATACAAATCAAAAAAGAGATGAAATAAGAACAACTCGTTCTGCTATGAACAAATTTAATTTAGATGATGACGATGATAATGATGATGATTCAGATTTAGATATTCCTCCATTTTTAAGAAGTAAAAGAGGATTTTAGGTTCTTTGTCAAATAGTGTTGGTGAAGAAAAAAATACAATGTAAAGGGATGATGAAAATCATCCTTTTATAATGC
>CALVZF010000010.1 GCA_944372455.1 uncultured Bacilli bacterium | reverse complement strand
TTTACATTTACAAAACTTCCTTCTGTTACTATACTTCCACTTTTATATAGTGCCCATCTTAAATCACTATCTTTAAAGTTATCACTTACTTCTAAGTCTGTTAGTTCTAATCTTAAGTATACATCTTTATCGTTATCATCCTTTTTTGCGATTGTGAATGTTTTCTTTGTTCCTAGTGTATCTATATCTTCATCTGCAATTGGTTCTATATCACTTGCTCTTATTAGTGAGCCTTCTGGATCACTAAATACTATTGATAACTTCTTACTACTTACTACTATATCTTTACTTTCTGCTTGAGCTCTAAAGTATGCATAGGTAAGACCTACAATTCCCGCTACTAAGATTATTGCTCCTATTATAGCTAGAATCATCTTCTTTTTATTTTTTTCTTCTTCCATAATATACTTCCCTTCATTATCAACATTTTACATATTTAAGATATCATATTACCTTTCACTGGTCAATATCTTTCTATCAACGGGATTTAACTTTACATTTAGTATTTTCAACATTTTATATTTTATACTTATATATCAGTATACATTCCTATTATTTATTTTGTCCGTTAAAAACACAAAAACAATTCAAAAATTTTGAATTGTCTAATTTTAATTTCTATTGTTTCTAAATCTTTCTTTGGCATTTAATATTTTCTTTCTAAGCCTAATTTCATCTGGTGTAATCTCTACTAATTCGTCTTCATTAATAAATTCTAATGCTTCTTCTAAATTTAAAATTTTAGGAGCATTTAAAATAATAGCATCATCACTGCCGCTTGCTCTAGTATTAGTAAGGTTTTTATTTTTACATGGATTTACATCTAAGTCATTATCTTTATTATGAATTCCTATTATTTCTCCTTCATAAACCTCGGTAGAAGGTCCTACTATCATAGTTCCTCTATCACTTAAGTTCCATAGTGAGTAAGCCATTGTTTTTCCATTTTCCATTGATACTAATACGCCATTTTTTCTAGATTGTATATTTCCAGTATAAGGCATATAAGAATCAAAACTTCTTACCATTATTCCTTCACCTTTAGTATTAGTAATAAATGCACTTCTATATCCAATTAATCCTCTAGTAGGCGCTAGAAATTCTAATTTGGTGTATCCTGCATCACTGGTAATAGATTGCATAATTCCTTTTCGCTCGTTTAAATCGTTTATAATAGTACCACTATATTCATCTGGTAAACTTATTAAAACTCTTTCAAAAGGTTCACATTTTACTCCATCTATTTCTTTAAATAATACTTCAGGTTTTGATACTCCTAATTCAAATCCTTCTCTTCTCATATTTTCAAGTAAAATTGATAAATGTAATTCTCCTCTACCTGATACTTTATACCCACCTTCACTTGTTTTTATTTCTTCTACTTGTAATCCAACATTTGTTTCTAATTCTCTATCTAATCTTTCTTTTATATGTCTAGTAGTTAAGTATTTACCACTTCTTCCTGCAAATGGAGAAGTATTAGGTAGAAAATTCATAGATAAAGTTGGAGGTTCTATTTCTATCATTGGAAGTGGATCAATTTGATTTTTATCACAAATTGTTTCTCCAATTAATATATTATCAATTCCTGCTACAGTAACAATATCTCCATAATAAGCAGTATTTACTTCTACTCTATTTAATCCTTCATTAACAAATAACTTAGAAATTCTATTATTAGTAGTAGTTCCATCTTTTCTTACAACTGCTACAGTTTCTCCTTGTTTTATAATTCCTTTAGTAACTCTACCAATTCCTAAACGTCCAATGTAATCATCATATCCTAAACTTGATACTTGCATTTGTAAAGGATCAGAATCACTACCTTCATAAGGTTTAACATGTTCAAATAAAACTTCAAATAGTGGTGTTAAATCTTTACTTTCATCTTCTAAATTACGTTTAGCAATTCCTTGTTTTCCAATTCCATAAAGGATAGGAAAATCTAGTTGTTCATCTGTAGCACCTAACTCTACAAATAAATCAAAAGTTAAATTAACAGCTTCATCACATCTAGCATCTTTTTTATCTATTTTATTGATAAATAAAATTGGTCTAAGCCCTTGTTCTAATGCTTTTTGTAATACAAATCTGGTTTGTGGCATCGGTCCTTCTGCGGCATCTACAATTAAAATTACAGTATCAACCGTTTTCATAACACGTTCTACTTCTGATGAAAAATCTGCATGTCCTGGAGTATCTACAATGTTTATTTTTATACCATTATGTTTAATCGCACAATTTTTAGAATAAATAGTAATTCCACGTTCTCTTTCAATAGTATCACTATCCATTACACAATCTACTACAGTTTCATTTTCTCTAAAAACTCCACTTTGATTAAGTAGTGCATCAACTAATGTAGATTTACCGGCATCAACGTGAGCAACTACTGCTATATTAATAATCTTTTCCATATAAAAACCTCACATTTCACATACTTGATAATAATACACAAAATTTTGCAATTTGTAAAGTTTTTAAAGAAAAACAATCCAAAAAATTTTGGATTGTTAATCTACTTTCCAGCAGCTTATTACATCACAATTACCACTATATGGCTCTGGATTAGGCATATCAAGTTTTACTATCATTGGAACTTTAAAAGCTTTTCCGAATGCTACACAAGTTCCAGGTTGTAATATTTTTTGTTTTTCTACTATTTCCGCACTTATATTTGGTAACATCTTTTTAATATAATCTAAATCTCTTGGATGATTCATTTTAAATATTAAGAAATTATTACATTGAGAAATAACAGTTTCATTTATTTCAACTGGTCTTTGAGAGATTAAATCTAAAATAAGTCCATACTTTCTTCCTTCTTTAGCTACTCTTTCAAAAATATTATAACCAAGTAAATCTTTATCTTTATCATTTTGTACATATCTATGAGATTCTTCTAAAAATATATGAAATGGCATTGTTGCTCTATTACCTAGTTTTTTAGTAAATTCAAAAAGTAATCTAGTATAAATTTTAACTATTGTTTTAGCTAATCCATCATCTATATCTTCTAAATTAAAATTAACAATTTGAGCTTTACCGCTTGGTTTATTAGAAAGTAATGAAGCGATATAATTATCCATTGTAATATAGGTTGGATAATAGAAAAATCTAGCTTCCGTACTAATTACTAATGAATGCAATCTAACTTTAATATAAATTGCATCTGAATAAGTTTGTTCATTATTTAGTAAACCTTCTGAAATTAAAGTAAAATTTAATGCGTTTTCTAAATCTTTTAATTGATAGAAACCATGTTCTTTAGTTTCATAGGAATCTAATTTATCATCTATTAATTTAGATACATACTCAGTTATCAAAATCCTTTCATTAAATTCACCAGATTTATCTATCATAAAACAATCTCTAAATTTTCTTACATAACCTATTCCTTGAACTGGTGCTTCTAGATTAAATCTTGGTGTAGGACACATTGAAATAATTGAGAAGATATCATTCCTTTTTGAAGCTGCAGGCTTATTTGTGTATAGTACAGTCATTATTGCCTTAGCAATTAAATGATCTTTATATCTAATAGCTTCTTCATTATTTTGAGAAAATATAGTTGCTAACTTTAACATTTTTTCTATTATTGGTAATTGAGAAGTTTTAGTAGCATTAAGTAATAATGCCATATCATCTACTGTTAAAAGCCATAATGGAATTTGTAAAATTTCCCCTCCATCATTTAAATTAGTATTAGTAGTTTTATAAAATTTAAAGTTAAAATATGGATTTATTTGGTTAATATTTTTAAAAGCATTGTGATATTCTCCATAAGCATCAAAAATAAAAATATTAGAACGAAGTGGTACCACATTTTTATTTTCAAAAACATTTTGAATAATACGAGCAACCCCACAACTTTTACCACTACCAGTATTTCCAAATATAGATAAATTACTGTTGAATAAGTCGTTTATATTGACATAAATTGGATAATTATCATATAAAGGGCTATATCCTAATAAAAAGCTACTATTATCGTTTTCACCAACTAAATATTTAACTTCATCTCTAGTAATTACACGTATATTTGCAGTTAGGTTAGGTTTTCTTATTACTCCACCAATAAATTTATCATTAACTATTTCTCCTAAAAAACGAACCTTTATTATATCTTCATTGATATCTTCTACTTCTCCTAGTATTTTCTTTTTTTCATCTTCAAAAATAATATGTAAATTCATCATATTAGTTGCAAGCATTTCTCTATTTTGTAATTTAATATGTGCTACATTATCACTAATATATATAATTTTTCCAAGCATATTTAAAACCTACCTTATCAATATAATTTTACCTCATTAAATGTTAAAAGACAATATAAATTTATACTACTGTTTTTATTTTATTTAATAACTTATTGATTTCTTTTTCTGATTCATTATAAAACTGTAATCTAAAGTTTTTAATTCCTAAATTTTTATACATTTCTAACTTGTGTAAATTATCTACCTTTTTAGAACTTAAAATAATATTATTACATAGTTTATCAGTAATAATTTGATACTTTTCATTTTTTCTATCTACTAAATAGTATTGATAATTGTTTTTACATACACTACAAGTGGAATTTTTATTTATATGTTTATTTAATATACAATATTTAGAAATAAATATTTCTATATTACCATATATAATAAGTTCTAAGTTATTATTTGTTCCCTTTTTATTTAAAATATTGATAAGTTTTGAATCATCTAATTCAGTAGATAAAGTAATATTTTTTACATTGTTTTTATTTAGTAAATCAATACTGTAAGAATTAGTAATATTTAATGTATAATCGGCAGAAATTAAATTATTCTTAGAATAATTTAATGAGCCTAATTCCCTAATTAACATTTTAGTATTTTTATAATTTTTGTACTTAGTAATAATTCTTGGCATATATAAAATTAAATTGTCATATTTATTTTTATATTTATTAAATAATTCTTCTTCTACATATATATTATCTATTTTATTTTGGATACAACATAATAATTGAGATTCTGTTTTAACAAAACAATTTATATTAACTTTATTTTCACTAGTAACTTTTTTTATTGTTGGAAGTTTGTTTATTACTTTAGAATTATTTTTAGCAGTTCTTTCTTTTATTAATTTATCTATACCTTGTCTTCTTAAATCGTTAATTTCCTTAATTGGAATTAATAAATTATTTTCTATACTAAAATCTAAATTGTTTAATTTAAAAGGTGTATCATTTAATTTTGATAGTTGTTGTTTTATTCTTTCTTGTGTTAGTGGTTTATTTATTGCTTTAAATGTTTTAATTCTACTTTTAACTTCTACTTTATTTATACCGTCGGTAATAGTTAAATATAAATAATCGTCTAATTTACCTTTAATTTGCATATCTATATTTATTCTTTTTTTATTTTGAATTAATTTTTCTACTAAATTTATTTGTTTTTTTGATACTGTTTTTACTACATCGCTATTTGGTTTTACTTTTTCATTTATTTTAATTTCAATAATATCATCTTTAAAAGCTTCTTTTATAAGTTTACCATTTTTATATATTTCATTTACATAACACCCATATTCTTTGGTTCCAAGAATTCTTATTCCATCATTTTTTTCTAAATTAGTTGAAAGTTTAATTTTAACTTTATTATTATTTTGACTTATTACTTTTCCTATTTCTATACCATGATGATTAGGTTTTATGGAATTATTAATTAAAGTTTTATTTTCGTTAAATAAAAAACCTTTTGTAAATTCTCTATTAAATAATAATTTTAAAGTATTAATGTCTTCCTTAGTAATTAAAGTTTTTCCAAATTCATAAAAATTATCTATTGCTTTTCTATAAATAGAAGTAACTAGATAAACATATTCTTTACTTTTCATTCTTCCTTCTATTTTTAAACTAGTAACATTACTTTTTAAGATTTCATCTAAATATTCTAAAGTAGATAAATCTTTAGTACTTAAAAGGTAGTTTCCAAATGTATTAATTGTTGTTTCTTTATTATCTTTTTTTTCAATTAGTTTATAAGGTAATCTACATGGACCCGCACATAATCCTCTATTTCCGCTTCTTCCACCAATTACACTACTTAAAAGACATTGCCCAGAATATGACATGCATAGTGCCCCGTGTATAAAAATTTCTTTTTCTATTCTATTATCCATTGCCTCAATTTGATTAAGTGAAACTTCACGAGCTAATACTACTCTTTTAACTCCATTAGATATGAGAAATTGAATAGTCTCATTATTATGAGTGTTCATCTGAGTAGAAGCATGTATTTCTAATCCTGGAAATTTATTTTTTATTATGTTTAATACCCCTAAGTCTTGAATTATTACTGCATCTACATTATTTAAATATAAAAATTCCAAATAAGAAATTAATTCAGGTAACTCTTCTTCAAAAATAAGAGTATTTACTGTTACGTATACTTTAACATTATAAATGTGTGCATAATTTATTACATATTTTAATTCTTCTTTAGTAAAATTTTGAGAAAAAGCTCTAGCCCCAAACTTTTTAGCACTTAAATAAACTGCATCTGCTCCTGCATATATAGCTGCATAAAAACTTTCCATATTACCAACAGGAACTAATAATTCTTTTCTATTCATAAAACCACATCCTTGAGTTTAATCAATTTAAATAATTTATATACCTTTGAATGTAAAGCTTTTTATTAAAGTGTATTTCTATAAAATAGGCTAAACTAAAAATAATAGAACCTATAAAAGCACATATTAAATCATACATTGTATCATCTACACCACTGCCAATTCTTTGATCGTTAGCAAGAAATATTTTATCATTTAAAAATTCAATTATTTCCCAGATAGTTCCTATCATTAGTGTAAGTGAAATAAAGAAGATAATATTAAACAAAATATTTTGCTTTTTATAAACTTTAAAATATATCATTATTGGAATAGCGATTAAAGGTATAAATATTCCAAAAAAAGTATGTATAGTTTTATCATAATTTAAAACAGTAACATAAAATTTCATTAATCCACCTAAATACCAAGCAAAGAATAAAAATAAAATGATAATTATTTCTATTAATTTATTAAAGTTAGTTTTAAATATTTTTCTTATTAAGCTTGGAATTAATAACAAAGGAATTACAGTTAATGCTTTAATAGCTTCTAAATATTTATTATGAAAAAATTTAAAACCGCTTAAGAATAAAGCTATTAAAATAAGTATTGTAATTATAATTTTATAGGTTTTATTCATAATTACCACCTATAAATAATATTAACTTTATTTTAGGTGTTATACAAAAGAAAAAAGTGGTGATCCACTTTTATTGTAACATATTAAGTAAATTAATTTTAAACATATCTTTATCTTGATGTTCTTTAGATACAACTACACCTTTATAGGTAGTAAGTTCTGTTCTGTGTCCTTCATCCAAAATTGAGTCTGGTGTTATTGTGTTTAACATTACAATATTATTATTTCTATAAACCATATAATGTAATATTATATCACCATGAACTTTGACAAACATATCATCAGTTGGCAATTTTAATTCGTAAGTCTCAATGTTTTGTTTTGAATCTTTTGATATAAGTGTACCAATAAATTCTCCCTCTCTAAATTTTGGACAATATTCAAAAACAAATTTTTTATAAGCAAGCATATTGTACTTTTTAAGTGCTCTTTCTCTTTTTCTAAATTCGTTCTCATCTAAATATTCAATAATATAACTGTTTTTCATAATTTCAACCCCCACATTAAAGTAACCCCTAATTACTCTTTTCTTAATGTGCATAAATTATACCAAAATTATTTAACTTTGTCAAATTTTATGTCAAAAAAATGTAAAAATCCACTTAATAAGTGGATTTTAAACGATTTTCTTTCTTTTAATAAATATTTTTACTATGAAATATAAAAATATTATCATAATAATTACATAACCCCAAGTAAGTAATAGACTTATTGTTCCATCAGTATATTTGTCTATTATACTTGGAATAGAACTAGGTACATATTTGCTTAATTCTCCTTTAATACCTGAAATTGGGATATTATTTTTTAAAAAATTCAAAATTCTAAAAAATATATCAGTCATTGCAAATCCAAATATATATGTAGGAAATTTTTTAGAATAGATAATAACTATTACTAAAAAAACAAATAATACAATTAAATCTACATACATGTTACAGCCTCCATATTATGCATTAATATTATCATAATTAGTATTATTTGTCAAAATTAAAAAATAAGAGTGTATCAACTTTCCCCACGGTAAATAATATGCATTAAATTATAAAATATGAAAAAACTGATAAGTTTAAAACTTATCAGTTTTTTTAATTTTATCCAATAACATAAGGATTTGATTCAGTTCCATTACCATCGGAAATAATAGTATCAGCTTTTAAATTAATAATAGGAATTACTCTAAAACTTCTTCCAACTAAGCCATAATCATTTACTATTCCACGATTAAATGAATATACATATCTATTATTAGGAACGCTTGCAATTCTTGTCATTGTAAATGCATCACTTGTATTTCCTATATAGTTTTGTACTGTCCTTCCAGAGTCTTCTTCAAATAATCCTGCATATAATAAATCATCTGTTGTTGGAATTGCTATTTTGGTATTTACTATTTCACTACTATTATCACATACAAAGCTTGCTTGAGTAAGTTTTGTACTCTCTAAATTATTAGAACAATATGAATGTGTTACTATTTTATTACTTTGTGCGGAAGTTAAATTCGTTGTATACCAATTTTCAACTGTTGTTTTTATATTACTTTCTTCATATCCATTTTGATTATCACAATTACCTGTTTCATCACCACATTCTTCACTACTTGAATATTTGTATGCACCTATATCACTACTCTTTATTAATTTTATCGTTCCATCTTCATTTATTCCCATTATTCTCCATATATAATTTCCAAAAGATACATAGTTATTTGTTACTTCTCCTCTATAGTAATATACTGGAAAACCAAAGGCACTTTTACTACTATCATTTTGTTGTACATATAATCCTTTTTCATCTGTTATATCATATATTGTATTATATGGATCTTCACTATTTATTATTTGTGTTCCTGTATTAAAATTAAAGTTTGGTGTATTTGTTTTAACACTTTCTTTTAATATGTTACCTGCCAAAGTATTTCTTTGATAAGTTTCACCATCTACTATTATTTTACCAGTTAAAGTTCCATTCATTAATTCTGATTGATCTTGGTTCGTTTCATTAATCCAAATATATAAGTTATATTCAATAGGAGTTGTACTATTTAATAAAATATTGTTTGCTAAATTTATACTTGTACTTCCATCTAATGTTTGCACAAATGTTCCTGTTGTAACCTTATTATTTCCTTGATACAATGCCCATTTTAAATCGTAATCTTTAAAATTATCAGTTAAGCTTAAATTTCCTAAGCCTATTTTTACATAGACATCTTTAGAAGTATTTTCAAGTTTTGAAATAGAAAAAGTTTTTTTAGTAGCTTTAGTTAAAATTTCTGATTCTGTTATTGGTTCTATTTCAGTAGCTCTAATTAATGAACCATCAGGATCATCAAATTTTATAGTCATTGATTTACTAGTTATTATAAATTTCTCACTTTCTGCACGTGATCTAAAATATGCGATAGTTAAGCCAGCAATTCCTGCTATTAAAACTATTATCCCAACTATTGATAGTAAAATATTTCTTTTTTCCTTATTCATATTAATTCTCCTTCTATTTTATTATAGCTTTATTGTAAACTTTTTTCAATATAAAATTTAATATGTAAAAAATAGAATCTTAAACCTTTTTAAGTAATTCTATTTTATCTTGATAATTATCGCTATTTGTAATATAACTTCCACTAACTAATATATCTACACCCATTCTAATACAACTTTTAGCAGTAATATCATTAATTCCACCGTCTACTTCTATTACTGTATTTAAATTATGATTATTTATATATTCTTTTAATTTTTTAATTTTATCTAAGGAGTTTTCAATAAAAGTTTGACCTCCAAACCCTGGTTCTACACTCATAATTAATACTAAATCTATTTTATCAAGTAATTTATATATTTTTTCTATATCAGTATTTGGTTTAATACTTACTCCTACTTTAATATTATTATTTTTAATTAATTTAATATTAGCTTCTAAATTATCAATTTCATAATGAATAGTTATATACTCTGGATTCATTGATTTATAAAAATGAATATAGGATTTAGGATCTTGCACCATTAAATGAATATCTAAAGGTTTAGTAACATATTTATTGAGTTCTTTTATTTCTTCAAATGAAAAAGAGGTATTAGAAACAAAACTTCCATCCATAATGTCATAGTGAATGTAATCTGTATTGGTGGTATTTAATATTTTAATTTTTTCAATAATATTATCTTTAATAGATAATATTGAAGTTGATATTTTAACCATTTATTCACCATCCATCCAAAATCTTTTATAATTTTCATATCTAGATTTTTTAATTGTACCATTTTGAACTAATTTTTTAATATTACATTCTTTTTCATTAATGTGTGAACAATCTTGATAAGTACATAAATTTTTAAACTTTTTAATTTCTCTAAATAAATTTTGAAATTCCATTTTAGGTATTTCTTTTAAATCAAAAGAAGAAAAACCAGGAGTATCTGCTACCATTCCATTATATATGGAAAATAATTCCACGTGTCTTGTTGTATGTTTACCTCTATTTAAAGCTTTAGATATTTCGTTAGTTTTAAGTTTTAAATTTTTATCTAATTTATTTATCAAAGTAGATTTACCTGCTCCGCTTTGTCCTGCGAATACTGTTAGTTTGTTTTTAAATATTTTTTTAATTTTTCTTAAATTCTTATTAGTTAAAACTTTGTAACCTATTTTTTTATAATATTTCATAATTTGTTTTATTTGTTTTATTTCTTGTTTATTACATAAATCTAACTTGGTAAAACAAATTATTGGTTCAATTTTATTATATTCTAAAAGTGTTATCATTTTATCTAACAAATTATCTTGAAAATCTGGTTTTTTTGCACTTGTTATTATTACTACTTGATCAACATTTGCAAGTGGCGGTCTTACAAGTAAATTTTTGCGTTCTAATATATTAGTAATAATTTTTTTATCTAAATCTATTTCTACTTTATCCCCCACTAAAGGTGTAATTTTTTTATTTCTAAATACACCTCTTGCTTTACACTCTACTATTTGTTCTTTGGTTTTTACAGTATATAAATCGCTAAGAGATTTAATTATTATTCCATTCATTGTTTCTTTTTTGATGATGTAGTAGTGGTGGATTCATTTGTGTTATTGTTGGAATTGTTATTGTTATTATTATTGTTATCATTGTTTTGATTATCACTATTATCTATAGAATCTTCTTCATTATTAGGTTCTTCTTCTATTATTTCTGGAGCTTTGGAAATATTGACTTCAAAGCTTGCTCCTTCAGCAATCGCTGAACCACTTCTTCTACTTTGCCAAATTACAATTCCAGGATCAACAGTAGTTGATTCTTTTTCAGTAACTGTTAAGTTTAAATTGTATTTAGTAGCAAATTCTTTTACATCTTCTAAAGTCCATTTTTCAGATACCATATCTGGATAATAATTCATATTTGGTATATATAGTGTAACTGTTGAACCTTCAGATACTTTAGTACCTTCTTTTGGGTTTTGATCAATTATAATATTTTCTTCTACTTCTGTAATATCATCTACATTTTTCTTTTCAACAACCACTTTTAATTTTTTTACTTCTTCTAAAAGTACTTTTACTTCTAAATAATTTTTACCAATGTAGTTTTCCATTTCTATATCAGCTACCCCAGTTGATTCATATAAAGTAATTTTAGTACCTTTTTTTACGGTTCTTCCTATTGCTGGTGAAGTTTTTACTACTCTTCCAGCTTCTATATCATCGCTATCTATCTTTTTAGTTTCTAGTGCTACTTCAAAACCAGCTTTTTCTAGTTTTTCTTCTGCTTCTACTACTGTCATATCTGTTACATCTGGAATTTTAATTGGTTTATTTTGAGCTTTAGTAGCAGAAAAATATATGATTAGCGCCACAACAAGAATCGCTACTATTACTGTTGAAATTATGATTGCTAATTTGCTTTTTTTCTTTTCTTTTTTATCTTCGTTGTCTATTTTGGTAGCTATATTATCAATATCATTCTCTTGTTTATTTACATCGCTAATTTTTTCCATTATTTTAGTATCATCTAAATCATTTTCTGGATATTCATATACATATCTTTTTTCATTTTTCCTATCTTCATTTAAAGCAGTTTCTAAATCTTTATGCATTTCTCTAGCATCGTTATATCTATTTTTAGGATTTTTAGCGGTAGCTTTTAATAATATATTTTCAATTGATTGCGGAATTTCGGGATTAATTAAAGTTACATCTGGTAGTGGTTCTTTCATTTGTTTTAAAGCTATTTCTACAGCATTTTCTCCTTTGAATGGAATTGAACCAGTTAAAAGTTCAAACATTAATATTCCAAGAGAATAAATATCACATTTAACACTAGCGCCTTTACCGTTTGCTTGTTCAGGAGGCAAATAATGTACTGACCCCATTACAGAATTAGTTTGAGTTAATTGGGTAGAATTAAGTGCCATTGCAATTCCAAAATCGGTAATTTTAACTAAACCATTTTCCATAATCATAATATTTTGTGGTTTGATATCTCTATGAATTATATATGAATCATGAGCATGCGCGATCCCATCAGTTAATTGAAGCATAATATCAATTACTTCATTTAAAGTAAGTGCGCCTCTTCTTTTAATTAATTGTTTTAATGTTTTACCTTCAACATATTCCATTACAATATAATATTGTCCATCATCTTCTCCTACGTCGTACATTTCTACAATATTAGGATGTGATAGACTACTAGCAGAAAGAGCTTCTCTTTGAAATCTTCTAACAAATTTCTCATCATTAGATAAGTCTCCTCTTAAGACTTTTAGTGCCACATTTCTATCTAAAATTGTATCGTAAGCTAAATAAACATTAGCCATACCACCTTCGCCAATTGATTTAATGATTTGATATCTATCATTAATTTTTTGCCCCTTAATTATCACTAATGTCACCACTTTCTTTTTCAAGATATGCTATAGATATATTATCTAATCCACCTCTAGCATTACTTTTTCTTATAAGTTTAATTATTCTATCTTCTATATCTAACTCTTCATCAGTAATAACTTTTTCTATTTGCTCAAATGTAAGCATATTGGTAAGTCCATCACTACATAGTAAAATACCTTCAATATTAGTTTCTACATCAAAGATATCTAACTCTACTATTTCGTTAGCTCCTAAAGCTTTCATTAAAACATTTTTCTTTGGATGATGTAATGCTTCTTCTTCAGTTAATTCTCCTGATTTGACAAGTAAGTTAACTAATGTATGGTCTTGTGTAATTTTATGAATTTTTTTATCTCTTAATACAAAACCAGAACTATCACCAATATTTCCCATTAAGATAAAATCTTTAGTTATAAGTGCACAAACTAAGGTAGTACCCATTCCTGTGCTTTCTTCATGTTCGTTAGTATATTTAAAAATTAAAGCGTTGACTTCATTAACAGTATCTTTTAACCAGTTAATGGCATCTTGTTTAATTCCTACACTAGAAATATCTGAAAACCTTTTTCCTAAATGACTTATTGCGATAGAACTTGCTACTTCTCCAGCTTTGTGTCCACCCATTCCATCAGCTACTGCCATTAATATTTCTCCATTTTTATTTTTAACGATAGTTACACTATCTTCATTATGATCTCTTACTTTTCCAGCATCTGTTAAGTAAAAACTTTTCATATTACTCTCTCCTTCTTAGCTCTTAGTTGTCCACATGCTGCGTCAATTAAAGAACCAAACTCTCTTCTAATTGTAACATTTATTTTATTCTTTTTAAGTATATCATAAAATTTGGTAATTTTGTCACTATTACTACGTTTAAATCCAATATTTTCTGTTTCATTGTATGGAATTAAGTTAACATAACAATTTATTCCTGTTAACATTTTAGCTAGTTCAGTCGCACATTTTTCGGTATCATTTATATTATCTAACATAATATATTCAAATGTTACTCTTCTATTAGTTGTTTTTATATATTCTTTAATTGTTCTCATAAGTTCACTAATATTGTTTACTTTATTAATTGGCATAATTCTATTTCTTATCTCATCATTAGGAGCATGAAGACTTATAGCTAAATTCACCTGTAAATCTTCTTGTGCAAACTCTTTTATTTTTTTTATAATCCCACAAGTAGAAACCGTTATATGTCTAGCCCCTATTGCGATTCCTTTTGGATAATTAATTATTTTAATAAAATTTAATACATTTTTATAGTTATCAAAAGGTTCTCCTATACCCATTAAGACTACATGTGAAATTCTTAAGTTTAGTTTTTCTTCTATTATCAAAATTTGTTCTACCATTTCATAAGTTTCTAAATTTCTTACTTTTTTTAATCTTCCACTTTCACAAAATTTACATCCCATGTTACATCCTACTTGACTAGAAACACATAAACTGTTTCCGTAATCATGTTTCATAAGTACTGCTTCTATATAGTTTCCGTCTAATAATTCAAATAAAAACTTTTGGGTATCTTTACCTTTTCTAACAGCTACTATTTTTATTTTATCAATACAAAACTCATTCTTAATTTTATCTATGATTTCTTTTTTTATATTACGCATTTTATCAAAATTATCTATTCTTTTTCTATATAGCCATTCATAAATTTGGTGAGCTTTAAATTTTTTATCACCATTATTTATAAAATAAGACTCAAGTTCTTCAATAGTATAATTATAAATGTTATTCATGTATCCACTTCCTAAAATTAATTATATCAAAAATATAATATTTTTTATACTGTTATTTGTTTGTTAGATATTAAAATTAACGTTTAATTATTTCTTAATATTTTTTAATATTTTAATTTGATCTTCTATAATTTTTTTATATTCATCTTTATTATTTTGAATTTCTTTAGGAAAATAAAATACATTACTTAGCCCTTTTTTATCAAGAGCTTTTTGAGTTTTATAAGCATCAAGCTTAGAATATAAAACATTTAGTCTATTTTCATTCATACAAAGATTAGTATAAATTAATGAAATTAAAATAATAAGTAAATCTTCTTCTTTAGTTTGTTTAACTAATTTTAAATAATTTAAAATTAGTTTTATAATATTTAATTGATAATCAAAGTCTTCTTTTTCTTGTTTAAAATCAAGATAATGTATAAATATATTTTGTATATCAATTATTATATAACTTTTTCTTTCATTTTTAAGCACTGATTTTTGAGCTTCTATTACATTTTCTAAAGTTTCAATTATTAAATAATAAGTTTTGTTATCTAACTGTTTAGTTTCTATTAAATTTTTAGTTATTTGGAAGCATTCTCTTACTCTTAAAATTAATTCTTTAAATAATTTAAAATTATCCATTTCCATAATATCACCATTTATTTGTTAATTATAATAGCACACTATTATTAAAAAAGCAAAAGAACTTTTAGTTTAAATTCTTTTGCTTTTTTTAATACTTTTATTTTCCTTTTCTAGTTCTAAAACTACGTCTACTTTGTGTGCGACATTATTTGAATGGGTAACAATAATAACACATTTGTTTTGATTATGGGCTAAATCTTTAAAAATTTCAATTATTTCATTCTCTGTTTCCTCGTCTAAATTACCTGTGGGTTCATCGGCAATTATTATATCAGGATTATAAGATAGGCTTCTTGCGATCGCTACTCTTTGCTGTTCTCCTCCAGATAATCTTAAGATTCTTCGTTCTCCATGATCTTTAGTGAGTCCTACATCTTTTAAAAGTTTAATGGCATATTCTTTTTTGTTTTTAACTTTTATACCACTAATATCCATAGAAAGTATTATGTTTTCAATTGCATTTAAATGAGGTAATAAATTAAATGATTGAAAAATAATACCAATATTAGTATTTCTAAATTTATCTAAATCTATTTTGCCTAAGTCTTTATTATTATAATAGATTTTACCTTTACTTGGTCTTTCTAACCCAGAAATTAATGATAGTAATGTAGATTTACCACTTCCACTTTTCCCTTTTATCGCATAACATTTACCAAGGCTAAAACTATAATTTATATCTGATAAAACATAATCATTTAAGTTAGCGTCTTTATATCTATATCCTACATTTTCTAGTTTTAAAATATCCATATTATTACCCCCTTTCCTTTAAAATAGTAAGTGGTGAAAATCTTTGGATTGTAATAACTGCTGCTAACGAACTAATTAAAGTAAGCACTATTCCTATTATTAATAATTCTAATATTACTTTTATATCAACAACTGCATTTATTTTATCAATTTTTTGGATTGTACCTTTTTTAAAATTATTATCTTCTATATTGAAATCTTTCGGTATATCCGGTTTATCCATCATATTACCACCAAAGTTTTTATTTATTTCATCTATATTTTGTTTGCTACTATTAATTTCATTTTCTAAAAGTTTATTAGCAGTAGGAACACTTATTAATGAACCAGATATAGTACCTAAAATTAGAGAGGCTAATGAAACTATTAATAACTCTATAACAAACTTTGTAGCAACTAAACTTTTTTTCATTCCAATAGTTCTTAATACTCCTATTTCATATTTTCTTTCTCTTATATTTATCATATTAATTACAAATAATACAATACTACCTATTATTAGAGTAATCACTAAAAAAGTAATGGCAAATGTTTTAACATTAGAAATTGACTCAATAGAACTTTCTACTTGATTTAAATTAGTAGTAAGGGTAAGATATTCACTTAATCCTTTATCTTGTAATTCTTTTTCAAATTTAGAAATTGCAGCTTTATTTTTTAATATAAATGTAGGTGTTATTTGATTTCTTAAGGTAGTATCATCATTATATATTTTCTCTAGTGCGGTAGTATTAGTAATAATATTATTTACTGAATTACTAAACATATCCATTGATGGTGCATTAACATCACTGTTATCTTCAAAAATACCCGTAATAGTAAATTCATAAGTTAGAAGAGTATTATTAGGATTAACTAAAACTATCTTATCTCCAACGCTTAAGTCATTTAAAGTTGCTAATTCTTTATTGATAATACAATTATTACTAGTAAAATCAGTACTTATTTCTCCTTCAGTAATTTTATAGCTACCTTCAATAAATTCTTTCATAGATTCAATTGAACTGTAACCTGTTAAAGTAAAAGCAGCTTGGGATTCTTGGTTTTCCATCATAGGACCTTTTCTATCATTTATAGATTCTGATGTTGCTTTTTCTATATTACTAGAATTAAGTCCTAAACTTTCTATGTAGTAATAACTTTTAACGTAGTTACTATCTGCATAGTTTTTAATATTGTCTACTGTTATTTCTTCAATATTAGAGAACTGTTCTTTTAGATTTTCTTTGCCTTGTTCTCTATCATTTGGGTCAAAGTTTTGCATTAATGATTCTCTATTCATAGTAATAGAACCTATTATTTCATTTTTTTCTTCATAAGAACTAATTAACTTATTTGAAGCATTTAAAATAGAAAGTGATACAGTGCTTGCTATTGTGATTACTAAGATTATTACTCCTATTAAAATATTTCTTCCTTTATTTCTCCAAATAGAGATTAATGCATTTTTAAAAATGTACATATCGTTCCTCCTTACATCAAAATTATAAATATTTAATGTGTGAAAAATGTGTAGAAAATATGAAAAAATACTTAACTTTCATTTAAGTATTTTATTTTGGATTAACATGTACCATACAATGTTTAATATTATTAAAATTATTTTCTAGAGTATCGTGTACTTCAGTAGCGATTTTATGTGAATTTTCTAAAGTTTGATTTTTATCTGCTCCTATTTCTACTTCAACATAAATTTTAGAACCAAATATTCTAGTTCTTATTAGATCTAATGACATTACTCCTTCTATTTCTAAAATAGTATTTATAAATTTATTTTCTAAAATTTTATCACAAGATTTATCTACTAATTTTAAAATAGCTTCTTTTATTATATAAATTCCTACTTTTAATATAATTAAACAAATGATTAGACTAAAAATAGGGTCAAATATTGGAAAACCAATACGGGCTAAAGAAATACCAATTAAGCTTCCTACTGAAGATAAGGCATCACTTCTATGATGCCAAGCATCTGCCATTAAAGCTTCTGAATTGCTTTTTAAAGCCACTTTCTTTGTTACATGATACATAATTTCTTTTGATACTATTGAAATAATCGCTGCAACTAGTGCGATTAATGAAGGAGTTACAATATTTCCATTTAGTCCTATAATTATTTTAGAAAATCCTTCATATCCTATGAATATAGCAGTTAAAACTAATAAAAATCCTAAAAATAAAGCTGAAATAGACTCAAATCTTTCATGTCCAAACGGATGTGATTCATCGCTTTCTTTATTTGAAACGTTAATTCCTATTATTACTGATACTGTACTTATTACATCAGATAGCGAATGAATAGAATCACTTACCATCGCAGAAGAATTTCCAATTACTCCCGCAATAAATTTAAATACAGACAAAATAATATTTATAATTATACTTATAAATGATATTTTTATAGAGTCTTTGTAATTTTGATTATCCATAATTAATCTCCTTATATAAAAATAGTAAGTTAATGCTACTTACTATTTTATTCAATTTATTAAATTATTCTACTTTATTTACCTATAACACTATGACATCTTTCACAGATACCATCGCTTATATTATCAACATAATTCCAACATCTATTACATTTTTCTAGATTACTTTTACGTACAGTAACTAAATCTTTTTTATCAACAAAGTTTATTTTAGAAACAATAAATAGTTGATTTAATTTATTGCCTAGTTTTTCTTTAACTATGTTGTATTTACTAGGTAAACATAAATCTAGTTCTGCTTCAAGACTTGATCCGATTAGCTTATTATCACGGGCACTTTCTAATTCTCTATTTATAGCTTCTTTTAATTCAAAGAATAAATCAAATAATTCTATAATTTCTTGTTCATCATTATATTTGATAACTTCTGGCATATCAGTTAAATGTACACTTTCTTTACTATTTGGAAGTAATTTATATACTTCTTCACTGGTATACGGAAGAATAGGAGCTAAAAGTTTTACTAAATTAGATAAAACATTATAAATAACTGTTTGAACACTTCTTCTTTCTAAGGAATTAGCTTTTTCAATATATAAAATATCTTTAGTAAAATCTAAATAGAAATTAGATAATGTAAAGGAAATAAAATTATTTACTAATTTGTATACTTCTTGAAAATCATAGTTATCGTAATTATTTAATACTTTACTTGTAAATTCATTTAATTTAATCATTAAATATTTATCTTGTAATGGCATATCTTGATATTTGATACTATCTTTAGAAGGATCAAAATCTTTTAAGTTTCCTAACATAAATTTATATGTATTTCTTATTTTGCGATAACTTTCTTTTACTTGTTTAATTAGTTCATCACTTATTTTAACATCTTCTGTATAATCTACTGAAGCTACCCATAGTCTTAATATATCTGAACCATGTAATCTAATTATATCTGATGGTAAAATAGTATTACCAAGACTTTTAGACATTTTGTTTCCTTTACCATCTAGTGTAAATCCATGTGAAACAAGTTGTTTATAAGGAGAGGCTCCATAAACTGCTACTCCTGTTATAAGTGAAGAATTAAACCACCCTCTATATTGATCTGAACCTTCTAGGTAAACATCTGCAGGATATGGTAATCCTCTTTCAATTAATACCCCTGTATGAGTAGATCCAGAATCAAACCAAACATCCATTATATCTTCTTCTTTGGTAAATTTACCATTAGGACTTGCTTCATTTGTATAACCTTCTGGTAATAAATCTTTGGCTTCTTTGGAAAACCAAATGTTTGAACCGTATTTTCTAAAAAGTTCTGCTACATGCATCATTACATCATAATCTAAAATTTCACTACCATCTTCATTATAGAATATTGGAATTGGTACTCCCCAAACTCTTTGTCTAGAAATGCACCAGTCTCCACGATCGTGAATCATATTATATAATCTTTTCTTTCCCCAAGTAGTATGGAATTTAATATTGTTTTCTATTTCATATAATAGTTTATCTTTTATTTTATCAATACTACAGAACCATTGAGGAGTAGCTCTAAAAATAATTGGTTTTTTAGTGCGCCAATCATGTGGATATGAGTGAGTAATAAATTTTAATTTTAATAAAACTTTAAGTTCATCTAATTTTTTTACTACTGCTTTATTAGCATCTTCAAAGAATAGTCCAGCAAATTCACCAGATTCTTCAGTAAGAATTCCTTGATCATCTACTCCATTTATTAATCCTAAATTGTATTGCTTACCAATAATAAAGTCATCAGCTCCATATCCTGGTGCGATATGTACAAGTCCAGTTCCAGCATCCAAAGTAACATGGTATCCTTCTACTACTGGTGATATTCTATCCATAAATACATGTTTATATTTCACATTTTTGAAGTCTGTGCCATTTAGGGTTTCTTTAATTTCATAGTTTTTCCATTCAAATTCTTTAGCTAAAGAGTCTACTAAATCGTTTGCGATAATATAAATTTTATCATTTACTAAAACTTTTGCATATTTAAAGTTTTCACCGACAGCGATAGCTAAATTACCTGGTAAAGTCCATGGGGTTGTAGTCCAAATAACTAAATTTTCACCCTTTTGTATTTTGTCATTTCCTTCATAAACTTCAAAAGCTACAAAGATTGAAGGATCCTTACGATCTTTATATTCTATTTCTGCTTCAGCAAGTGCAGATTCACTTGAAGGTGACCAATAAACTGGTTTTAAACCTTTAAAAATTAAGCCTTTTTGAGCCATTTTAGCAAATACTTCTATTTGCCTTGCTTCCATTTCTTTTTGTAAGGTAATATATGGGTGTTCAAAATCCCCTATTACATTTAAAGATTTAAATCCTTCCATTTGTTTAGATACTTGTTCATAAGCATAATCTTCACATTTTTTCCTAAAGTCTGCTTTACTCATACTTTTTCTATCTACACCACTATTAGTAACTGCTTGTTCAATAGGTAGTCCATGAGTATCCCATCCTGGAATATAAGTCATATCATATCCATTCATCATTTTATATCTATTAACAAAATCTTTTAAAATCTTATTCATTGCATGACCAATATGTATACTTCCATTCGCATAAGGAGGTCCATCATGTAGTATAAATGGAGTTCTTCCTTTATTTTTTTCTTTTATTTTAGTGTAAAGATTCATTTCTTCCCACTTAGCTCTTTGAATACTTTCATTTTCTGGTAAATTACCTCTCATCTGAAAACTAGTTTCAGGCATTAATAATGTATCTTTATAGTCCATTTTATCTCACCTTTTTCTTTTGAAAACTTTTTTGTTGTTCTATAATAGTTTCTTCTATTACTTCAATATTTAGTTTATTGTATTCCTCAATTGGTTTTCCTTTATATGTAAATGTGTCTTTATTGGTTTTTAATTCATTTAAATGATTTTGAGAAAAGTATCCTTTAACATATCCTTTATTGTATGCTTCTAAATAATTTATTATCTCTTCTTTACTATATTTTCTTTTTTTGACTAATAGTTCAATAAAAGAGTTAATACGTTTCTTTTCACCTAAAAAACCATCTTTAAATCCTTCCTCGCGCATAAATTGTTCACTTATGATTATTTTTTGTTTCTTTTTCATTCCTAACCCTCCTAAAAAATATATAAAAAAACATCCTTAAAAATAAGGACGAAATTTTCCGCGGTACCACCTTAGTTTATAGCAACCTATACACTTATAATTTTAACCCATCATTGGGTTTCCTACTTATCCTAGGAAAACATCTAGAGTGATCTATAATTTAATTTTATTAGGACTCTCACCAAACTTCCATTCGCTTAAATAAAATTTAAATTACCGTCTCTATCAATTGTTTTTATAATTTGATATTATCTATATCTTCTACAATTTGTAATTGTTGTTCTACTATATTTTTGAGTCTAGCTTTGAATATTTGAACGTTTTTCTTTAACATTAAAGATTCTGCTTCTATTTTTCCAGCTTTAGTTAATGCTTCATTTACTATTTTATTTGCGTTTTTCTTTGCATCGTTAAGTATTTGATCTCTTTCCATTCTAGCCATTTTTCTCATTTGCTCTGCAGTTTCTTGTGCCATAAGTATTGATTTATTCAAATTGTCTTCTCTTCTTTTATAATCTTGAACTTGTTTATTTAAATCATTAATAATTTTTAATTTTCTATTATCTTCTGCAACCATCTTTTCCACTTGGCTTATAACTTCATTTATAAATGCATTAACTTCTTTAACATTATAGCCACGAAGTGCTTTTCTAAACTTTTTCATATATTCACCCCGACTACGTCATTTATTTTAACATTTTAATATTATAAAATCAACGTTTTTACCATTCAAAATCAAAATCTTTTTCTTGTTTTTTACTTTTTTTATCATTTTTTTCTTCTACTTCTTGCTCTTCTGTTATTTTCCCTTCAACATTTACGTTTTTAGGAGTACATAAAAATATCCCTGCTCCTAATTTTTGTAAGTCTCCACCAATTGCATAAACTGTTCCACTTAAAAAATCTACAATACGTTTTCCTTGATCTGGAGTAACTCTTTTTAGATTAACTACAACAGAATTTCTATTTTTTAAATGATCGGCTATTTGTTGTGACTCAGAGTATGCACGTGGTTCAAGTAATACCATTTTATTACCATTTTGCGCGATATTTTTAATTGCATCTTCTGTATTAACATTATAAAATTCATCTTCTGTTGTTTGGTTAGCTACTTCTTCTTCGCCATTAAAAAACTTTTTAAATTTATCTAGTGCCATAAATATTCCTCCATATCTTATTCTACCAATAATTTTAACATAGAATTAAAAAAAAAGAAATATTATTTTTTTTATTTCTTTTTTTATTTACACATTATAATAATCCGTTTAAGTTAGTTTGTTGTGGAATATTCATTTGGGAATTGTAAAATGAAATTAAATCTCTTATAATTGGTAAATTATAAATTTTTTCCATCATAATATTACGATCTTCTGGGCTAATTTCATTGATATCAATAGCTTCACTTACATCTTTATCGTCTATTTCCTCTACTTTAGAGAAAGTATTTTTAGAATCTATTTTAATATTAACCATTTCTAAAGCATTTTCACTCATTATAATATTCATTTCTATATCTTGTTTGTAATTATCTGCGTCTTCAAGCTTATTATTTAATTTTATTTCTAAATCTATTGTTTGTGTCATATAACCTATATTTAATGTTAATGAGTTATCAGTATAGTTACCTTTGATTTCCATGTCATTAATAGTACCACTTATGGTTTTAGTTTCGGTATTTAGTTTTAAATCAATCATTTCTTGTGAATCAACAATTAATTTAATTTGAGAATTATTACCATCTTCATAATATTCAAGTTTATAATTATTGATTTCTATTTCACGTTTTACTGTTTTAACATAGTTTTGAACATAAATATTGTAAGAATATTTATTGTTTTCTTCAGTAGATATAGCTTCAACTATATCATCTAAACTAGTTTTAACTTCTTCTTTTTCTATTTTCATTTGTTCTGAAAGAATAGTAAGTGCTTTGTTATCAGCTTTTATTTTATTTACAATTTCTTGTATAATTTTTGAAATTAATTTATCATCAAAATTAAAAGTTATTTTGTTTGTTTTAACCGTTTTATCATTAACTGTTATTTCTTCGTTTGTTTTTTCAAATTTATCATTTGTAATATTTTCAATTAAAGTTTCTTTAATAATATCACCAATATATATTAAATCTGTACTATTTGTTTGATTCAATATTGATTCAAAATTAATATTAGTATAGTAAAATTTATCAATTAAATTTTTAAGTTTTATATAATATATATCATCTTCATTTAATCCTTCAACGGTTAAAAATTCTTCTTGGTTTATTGTAGAACTAAAATCTAAACTGGATCTGCTTTTAGTTTTATCTTCTATATAATTATATTTTAGTTGTATATTTCTAAAAGCATCAAAAACTTGGTCAGCCCCTGTTACTTCAATATCAGCAGTTCCTTCAAGTTGTACAATATCATTATTTAAAACAGTATTAGAAATTTGGTTACTTTTATATTCTGTAATTTTACTATACATTTTTTCAATATCTGATACTACTAATCTTCTAGGATTAGTAAAATATGAGAAAGTTACAAATAGTAATACTAAAAATAATATAATAATGCATATTAAAGCAAGTACAGTTTTTGAATTGTTTTGTTTTGGTAATTCTTTCATTTGATCTTCCATTTTTTTACACCTCTTCTATTCTAATTATAACATATTTAATATGTAGATAAAATATGTTTTTTTTACTTTCTTTTATTTTCTGTCACCATTTTTATTTCAGTAGTTAATTCTTTAATTCGTTCAATAATTCTTCTTGATTTAACTTTATCTATACTTTCTTTTGTGATGCTATAATGAATTTCTAAATCTTCTAATGAAAGATTTGAAGTAAAAAAGGTAGCTAAGTGTTGTTGCATTCTATATTGTAAGATAGGTCCTAAAATTTCATCCCTACCCCAACTAGTAGTATTTTCTGCTCCTATATCGTCTAGTAATAACAATGAGGTTTTTTTAATTTTATCAAAAAGTTCATCAAAACTTCCTTCTTCTTTATTGAATGAAGCCTTTAATTTTCTCAATAGTTCTGGAAAATATACAATCACAGAATCTACATCTTTTTTAGCTAATTCATTAAATGCTGCTGCTACCAAATAAGTTTTACCTCCCCCAAAACTCCCATGTAGATACAATCCTTTTTGTTTAGTGTTCTTATCGTAATTTAGAATAAAATCTTTTAAAAATTTTATTACTTCTATTCTTCTTTTATCATCTAAGAATATATTTTTCATTTTAGCTTCTTTTATTTCTTCTGGAATATCAAAAGCTGAAACGTTTTTTAAATATTCAGTATTTTTTAACATTTTACGTTTATGTTTGCACGCAATATATGAAAATATCAATTTTCCATTTAATTCTTCTGGATAATATATAAAACCAGGAATTTCATTTTTACAAGTAACTAAATTTTTGCAAGTTTTACACTTTTTTAATTGTTCTACTGTTTTATTTAATTTAGAAGTATATTTCATTAACTCATTAGAAGGTAAATTAAGTTTACTAGTTAAGGCTTTAAAATCTTCATCTTTAAGTGATTTAATATAAGCATTTTTTAAATTGTATTCAATATCATCTTTTTTAAATTTTTCTAATTTGTCTATTACTTGTTCCAATTTTATCACCTAAATTCTTTTAGCAAGTCTTCCATTTCTTCCTTTTCTTTTGAGTCTATTTCTTCTTTTTCTTGTTTTATATCAAACCAATCTGGAGTTTTAACTTCCTGTTTTTTAATTTTATTTACCTCTTTTGCGCTATTATATTTTTTGTATTCTTTTTTGGCAATTTTTAAGGCTTCTTCTACTGTTTTAATATTTAATCTTTTCCACTGTGAAGCAATAGTTTCTACAAATCCTTTAGTAAGATTTGCATCATTAATTTTAAGTACATAATCTACTAATACATTTACAACCCCAGGAGAAAGTTCATAATCTATTAATAACATTTCTAATAATTTTAAATCTCTTGTATTGGGTTCCAAACCATTTTGTTTTCCTTTTAAAAATTGATATGGGCTTAAATTTTCAAAAGTATAAATTAATTTTGATTTACTAGAGGCATCAATTAAATCTTTCTTTAAATTATCCGGTTGATCTTTGTAAACTAAACTTGGTAGTTTAGAATTGTTTTCAAACTGATAATAATTTCTACAATTTTTTCTAAGTAAATTTTTACTTATTTGCCCTTTTTCATTTATTGACATTCTAATTATATTTTCAAGTTCTAAAATTCCTAAATCATATATAAACGAAAGATTAATAATTAATTCTTTTATTTCTTTATTAAAAGTATGCGAATTAATCATGGATTTTGGAAATGCTGAAATTAAAAGTGAAAAGTCTAATTCTTTTTGAATAGTTAATTTATTTCTATTTTTTTTCTTTAAATCTTCATTTAATGTTTCAAATGAAGTATATGGTACAGGCTCAAAAACTTCTGTAAATGATTTTGTAATATCTTTAAAAGTTTTTAGATTAATTTTTGGTATTTTAAAATAATCTACAAGTTTGTCATATTCTTTTTTTCCTATGTTGTTATATAGTACAACGTTTAATATAGGGTGATTTAAAAAGTTATCCGCACTTAGGGGTGAGTATAATTCATAAATATAAGTGTTAATGTTTTTTTCTTCTTTGATATAAGTTTTTAATAATCCTGTAGCTTCTAGTTTTTCTCTTGCACTAATAATTTCTCTAAGATTTAATTTCATTGTACTCATTAAATGATGATGAGTAAATTCTGTACTCATTATTTCTGTTTTATCTAAATCACTCCATAAAGTTAAAAATAAACTAATTGGTAGTTGTCCTATAATTGGTTGATATAACATTGTAAGAATTTTTCTATCACTATCTTCAATAATACTTTTATTTATAACAATATAAGTATCAGCAGGTAATACCCCATGTTCCATAAAACCACCCTTTTTTGATTTTATCTAAAAATTATTAACATAAAAATAATACCAAAAAATAAAGTAATGGTCGCTAAAATAACAGGACCTGCAAATCCATCTATCCTACTTTGTGAATTTTTCTTAACCATTTGTCTTCCATTTGTTTCTTGCTTTACATTATTTTTACTATTATTAGCTAATGAATATAGTAAATTAAGTTCTTCATCTGTTAAATCTTTAATCTTTGAACGGTCGTTAATTACTCCTTTTAATTTTTCCAATAATTGTTTGTTGTCCTTTTCCATGATAATCACCATTTTCATTATAACAGATAAAATTAGAAAAAGGTATAAAAAATATACCTTTTTCTTAATTTTCACTAGTCCATTTAGTAATTTTGTATTTTTCGTTTAAAAATAGGAAAATCGTTTTACAAGTTGCGATAATTGGAGTAGCTACTATCATACCTAGCATTCCAAAAAAATGTCCAAATGCAAGTAATCCAATTATAATTGTTACTGGATGTAATTTCATTGCTTTGCTCATTATTATTGGTTGTAAAACTAAACTTTCTAACCATTGAATCGCTACCATATAAATTATGACTAAAATTCCTAGTGTAGTGTTTTGAGTTAATGAAACTAGTGCAACTGGTGTGCCTCCAATAAATGGTCCAATATATGGAATAATGTCTGTTATTCCACAAAAAGTAGCAAATAACAGTGGAGATTTAACTCCTAACAATAAAAATCCTATATAACTAGTTACAAATATTATGAATGCTACAAATAAAGTACCTTGTACATACCCAAGTAAAGTTTCATTTATTTCGTTAAGTAATGAAGAAGTAGTATTTCTTATTTTTTTAGGTAGAAAATTTATTAAAGTTTTACTTACATTATCAAAATTAAATAACATATAAAAACCAATTATTAAACTTAATCCAAAAGTACCAAGACCACTGAATAGACCAGTTAAGAAAGACATTACCTTAGTTGGTAGAGAACTTGCTAAATTTTTTCCAAAATCATTTATATAATTAAATATTTCTATTTTTATACTATCTAAATTAAATGATTCACTTGATAAATTTTTAAAAAAGTTATTTATAAAATCTTTAATACCATTAACAATATTTGGAATAGATGATGCAAAATCATTAACTTGTTCAGTTATTAATGGGAAAATTGCAGAAACCATTAAATAGATCAATCCAAGAAAAATAATATATACAATTATGGTCCCTAATACTCTATTTATTTTTTTTGTATTTAACCATGTAACGATTGGATTAAATAACCATGCAATTATAAATCCAAAGAATAATGGGGACAGAACTTTTATAAGGGTTTTTAAAAGTTTAAAAATTCCCCATTCTTTAAAAATTAGAGTTAAAGCATATATTCCTATTACTATTATTAAAATATATCCAATCTTTAGTATTTTGTTTAATAAATCTACTGATTCATTAACTTTAGGTATATTTAGTTTATTTGTATTTTCTTTTTTAAACATATTTTCACCTCTCAAATTGAGTATAGCATGTATAACAATATATCGCAATTAAAATTTAAAAAACTGAAGTTTTTTACTTCAGTTTTTTATGGAATTATAATGAATCGTGACGTTATAGTTGATCCTCCTGCTCCTGTAGCATTTTCAAAATTAAAGATACCGGCACTTGCTTGTTGGTTATAGTCTCCCCCTCTTGTTAAGAATGGGTTATCTATATCCATTGCTACTGCACTATCATTATACCATCCTTTTGTTTCTTCTGTGGCATCTCCTAAAATATAGGTTTTATCTGGAGTATAACTATCATAATATTTTTTATTTGATTCTGTTGTAAAAAATTCTGGTTCTATTCCTGAAGAAGCTAACGAATTATTATAGTTTGATGCAACATATTCACTAGCGTTTCCACTCATATCATATATTCCGTATACTGTTCCTGTGGTACTTGCCCCTGTTCCTTTTAATAAATCTCTATTTTGGTTACACATTGTGATTTTACACCCAAGTCCATTATAAGTATATCCACCGGATAGATTTGCAGAAGCATTTGGATTACCACTACTTCTTCCTACATAAAGATTAGAATTATTATTTATATAAATTTCTTTATTAGCTCCTGTATAATTAGTATTACCCATCTTTCCATATTTACTTTGACTTAGGTATGCAATTGCTCCCCACTCTGTATTCTTCATCAAATGCCATTCTTGATCAATTAATATGTTATTTACTATACTTTGATTAACTGTATTATTTGGTACATTATTCATAGAATAGCCTTCATATTTTTCAACCCAAAAACCAGTTAATTCTTTATCCCAGCCTCCTTGATCATAAGGAGTACTTTTATATACTTTACTTCCATCTCTAAATGCTGGGTGAGTATAATATTCTGTTTTAGCTACTCCGTTAGTATTTATACTTACTCCAGTTGATGTAACACCACTTTCAAACTCTACATCTATCATACTTGGTAAGGCTGTACTCCCTGTATTATTTATTCTATATTTATATCTTGGTATCCATACATAAAGCATTTCTACATCGTTTAAGTTAATAGGTGTTCCAGGATCAGCCGATTGATATTCCTCTAAAGACATATTTTGAGTTTGATTATCGCTAGAACAAAATATTCTTTGGTTTGAACTTAGATAGATCCATATTGCCATTGCATCATTACTATTTACTTGCCCATCACCATTAAAATCTGCTATTATTAACCATTCACCATCTGTTAAGTCTCCTGGTTTATCTTGACCAGTGTGTACATTCAGAATTATTTGACCATCTTCTTCAGACAAATCTCCATCTTTATTTACATCACCTGTAATTCCATCCCATTCAACACATTTTCTATCTTTATAAATTATAGCTACATTTGCCCACATTCCTTGATCATAATTATACCATTCTTTGGTAGTATCAGCTTTAACCCATCTATGACTATTATCATCATAAATTACTGGAATCATATTATCTGTTAATTCTGGTGCATTTGCGCCACTTGTATCCCCCTGAATAGCTTTTCCAGAAATAGAAATTTTCCCTTTATAATTATAACCTTCAATAGAAGAAGTAGTATTATAATCAAGCCAGATTCTTAAATCAAATGTAAATTTTTGTCCAGGATATATTACTCCTTCTTTTAACATATTATTATTTAAAGTGTCAAGTGTAGAAATTGTTTCATTATTTAATTGGTATTTTAAAAAATTTTTAGGAATTTTTTTAGACTGTTCTTCAGTTGTTCCTGCTACATCATTAATAAATATTTGATAGGTAACAATATAATCCCCTTTATTTTCTATTGTAAAAGTATAAGGATCTAATTTTTTAGCCGCTTCATCACTAATAGGTTGTGCAGGATTTAAATTTATAGCATTTCCTGTAGTATCATCAAATACAACAGTTAAATCACCTGTTTGATAAAGATTTTTTTCTTCAGTAGAATTTCTACTTATGAATAATGCAAATGAAGTAGATGCTAATAATAAAAGCGATAATATACTTACAATAGTAATAATTAATATTCTTTTGTCTCTAAGATTTAATTTTTTAATTTTGTTAATAAAATTATTTTTTTGTTTTTTGGCCATGATAGTACCTCCACACTATAATACATTTACATTATACAGTACAATTTTTCTTTTTTCAATATTAGTTAATCATTTAAATCGTTAAATTTGACTATTCCTGTCAAAAATAATCCAGCAGTACAAATGTATAAAAATATTTTCAAATCTTTAATAAATATAAATATAATTAAAATTATTATCAATCTTACTAGATTAAATAACATTTCAGCTACATTAACATAGTTAAAAGCATCATATTTTTTACCTAGTGCATATAAAAATCTAGTTACTGAAGTTTGATATATTTTAGAAGTAATGCCTTCTAAAAAAGCCACTATTAATATTATAATTTTGATTGAAACATTTATTTTAAGTATCCAAAGTGTTGAATAAAATAATGTAGTTATAAACAAATATGATTTTTTTCTTTTTGAAATTAATCTTGAAAATAAAAATATAAAAATAATACTTGATAAACTTATTAAAATATTAAATACTCCAATAAATTTATAGTTAGTTTTCAAAAATATAGTTAGATATAACGGAAAGATAAATATTCCTAAAACTTTAAATTGTTCAAATATAAAGAAAATAATATTTTTCTTAGGAATTTCTTTTAAAATTTTTAAATCTATTTTAGTACTAGGATTTTTAATATTTATTTTAAGTAAGATATAATTACTAATCAGTAATAGTATCGAAGAGATAATAATTAAAATTAAATTATTTGATTTATCTAAAATAATTGCTCCTAAATATGAAGCAAATAGAAAAGCTAATTCTGATATTATCAATATATTTCCTACACTATTTGACATTTTATTTACTGGGTATAATTCTACTATATAAAGATGTCTTAAAATCCAGTAAATTGAAGTATGTAGTGTATAAAAAAGCGCTAATAAAAATAAAGAAATAATGGTTTTATTCATTGAAAATATAAACCAATAAGTAGCTATGAAAAATATTGTACTAATAATTATTAATCCTTTAATTTTAAATAATGAATTAATTTGGGGAATAAAATAAATTACTATTACTGAAATTAAATATTGAAACATCATGTATATGAATATTTGATCAATAGTAAATCCAGTTTTATATAAAATAATTGGGATAAATACCTCTATCATATTTTTGGCAAACATAGAAATAAAAACTGATAGATTAAATTTTTTATTATCATTCATATTTATCACGCTCTTAATTATTTTTTGCACAAAAATAAGGTTTTATACAGTTAAAAGTAAATTAAAAAAATTGTAACTATTCAAAACTAGTTACAATTTTTAAACTATAAGTTATTGCTTTTTAAAAATAATAAATTTACTAAATATGTAATTTGAAATTACAACTATTACATTTGAAATTATTTTTGATATCATTGTATCAACTGTTAAAATATCTATTAATAAATACATAGTTGCCATATCTATTGCTAGTGATAATACTCTAAATAAAACAAATGAAATAAACTCTTTAATAATTTTTTTATTTTTACTATCAAATACATATTTTTTATTTGTAAAATATGCAAATAATACTGAAATAATCCAAGAAGCTACATTAGAAGGCATCCAGTTTATTTTTAATATATCAGATAGTAGAAAAAATGATACTATATTTACGAGTGTAGTTAATACACCAAATATTAAATACATAATTACTTCTCTATATTTTTGTAATTCTATTTTTTTCATAAAACACCTATTTCTTGTTTAACTTCATTCTATAATCTAAATCACTTTTGATTATATCGCTTAAAGTTCTTTTAGGTTTCCAGCCTAATTTTTCGCAAGCTTTTTTATTTGAGGCTACTATTTTAGCAGGGTCTCCTGCCCTTCTTTTTCCTATTTCATAATTTACTTTGTAATATTTTTCTACTTCTTTTATTATTTCTAATACAGTATATCCATTATTAGAACCTAAATTAAGTAATAAATTTTCTTCGTTTTCAAATATATATTGTGCCCCTAATACATGGGCATAAGCTAAATCTTGAACATGGATGTAATCTCTTATACAAGTTCCATCTTTAGTATTATAATCATTACCAAATACGGTCATTTTTTCTCTAAGTCCTAAAGCGGTTTCTACTGTTATTGGTACTATATGTGTTAAATTAGATTTATCTAACCCTATTTCTAAAGTTTCATCTGCTCCAGCAACATTAAAATATCTAAAAATACAATAATGCATATCATAGCGCTGACATACCCATTTAATCATATTTTCACAAACTAACTTGGTTTCTCCATAAGGATTTATTGGTTTAGTAAGATCACTTTCTTCGCATATATCTTTATTAGGTTCTCCATAAACTGCTGCAGTTGAAGAAAATACTATATTTTTAATATTAAAATCATTCATTACAGAAAGTAAAATTCTAAGCCCTTCTACATTATTATGATAATATTCTAAAGGTTTTTCTACACTTTCAGGTACTATTAATTTAGCTGCAAAATGCATTACAACATCAAAATGTTTAATCATACATTCTTGTTCAAATATATGTTTTAAATCTTCTTCTTTTGTAATATCCCCTAAATAGAATTTAGCAGATTTATGTACCATTTCTTTTTTTCCAGTAGATAGATTATCTATAACTACTACTTCATGTCCATTTCTTATAAGTTCATATACTGTTTCACTTCCAATATAACCAGCTCCACCCACAACACATACTTTCATTAAATCACTTACCTTTCAATAATAATTATAGTATATAAAAAAACATAAAACAATGTTTATGTTTAATTTTTACTTTTTGAAATTTTACTTTTAATTTTCTCAAAACCTTTTTTTAATGGTTTTTTAGGTGTAATAATATCGGTAAATGTTACTAACCACACAACAATTATTAGTAATACTGTATATATAATTTGTCCCCATAGTGGATCTTTTAATGAATATATAATTGAAGCAGCTGCAAATAATATATCAATTAAATAAATAATTAATACTGTATTTCTATGAGAAAATCTCATATTTAAAAATTGATGATGTAAATGATTTTTATCTGGTTCTGAGATATGTTGTTTTTTTAATATTCTACGAATTATTGCAAACAATGTATCTAATATTGGAATTGCTAGTACAAATAATGGGACTAAAAATGAAGTAAAGGTAACATTTTTAAATCCTAGAAGTGCAATTACTGAGATGATAAATCCTAAAAACATTGAACCTGAATCGCCCATAAATATTTTGGCAGGATAAAAGTTATGAATTAAAAATCCTAGTGTAGCTCCTAACATGATAAATGTAAGTGATACATCTAAACTAACAGATTGTCCCATTAACATGGCAATTATTCCTATTGTTAAAAAATATATAGAACTAATTCCGCTTGCAAGTCCATCTAATCCATCAATTAAATTTATACAGTTAATACACCCTAGTATAAAAATAACACTTAAAATTTTTGCGACTATTGGTGTAAAGCTAATATAGAATCCAAATGCTGTTATATCATTTAGAGAGATTCCACCGTATAAGACTACTATTAAGGCAGCTATTAATTGACCAGCAAATTTATACTTAGCTTGTAATGGCTTAATATCATCTATAATACCAGTAAGTACTACTACAAAACTACCAATCAATATAGAAAGCATTTCTATATTTTGTTTAGCAAATAACATATATCCAAGTAAAAATGAGAAAAATATTGCAAGACCACCTAATCTTGGTATAGGTTCTTTATGTACTTTTCTTTTATTTGGCATGTCTAGTGCCCCAACGTATTCCGCAATTTTTTTTATAAATGGAACTAAAAGAGCTGAACACAAAAATGTGATAAGTACTATTTTTATTATTTCGTTAATTGTTAAAGTCATAAAATTCACCATCCGTTTTTTTAGTATAATATAATTATACCATTTCTATATTATTTGAAAAGAAAATTTAAAAAAATAATAACAAAAAGTTATTATTCACTAAAAAAACATTAATTATTTTTTCTTATACAATTCATTTACTTCTTTTAAAGTTTCATGAGTTCCTACATCGTAACACTCACCATTAAATTTATATACGTACACATCTTCTTTTTTGTAAAGATATTGTGGGAAATGTCCTGGTGAATCCATATTGTTTCCTTCTTCTTTATATTTATTAAAATATTTAATAATTTCTTTTGGATATATATAAGTAGCATAAACTCCTAGATTACTTTTAGGTTTTTCTGGTTTTTCAACCAATTCTACCACTCTGTTAAAATCATCAACTGATGCGACTGCAAATCTTTTTAAAAGCTCAATGTCATCTAGTTCTTTGGCACATAATACACTTTTTTGTTTTGAATTATAAAAATTTATTACATCTTTAAGTTTGTATGTAAATAAATTATCTCCTGCAATAATGAGTAAATCATCATTTATATTTTCTTTTTCAATTAAATACATTATATCCCCTATTGCTCCTAATCTGTCATCATTAGAAGTTGTATTGTCATTTATAACTTTTATTTCTTTAGGATTATTTTTTTTATTTGTCCACTTTTTAAAGTGTTTATAATACCTATCATTAGTTATAACATATATTTTATTCACTTCTTTGACACTATTAACTTCATCCAGAATATAATCTAAAAGTGGTTTTTCTCCAATATTTAATAAAGCTTTGGGAAAGTTTTCTGTTAATGGGAATAATCTTGTCGCATAACCTGCACATAATAAAATACATTTCATAATCTTTTCCTCTTTCTATAATTATTTTTTAAACCTTTTAATTATTTCGTCAACTATTCTTTTACTTGCTAGTCCATCACCATAAGGATTGGAAGCATTACTCATTGACTTATAAATTTCAGTATTAATAAGTAATTCTTTTGTTAGCTGATAAATATTTTCTTCATCTGTCCCTGCAAGTTTTAAAGTACCTGAATCTATTCCTTCTGGTCTTTCAGTAGTATCACGAAGAACTAAAACTGGTTTACCAAGTGAAGGCGCTTCTTCTTGTATTCCCCCACTATCCGTTAAAATAATGTAACTTTTATTTTGAAAATTATGAAAATCTTCTACTTCTAAAGGTTCTATTATTTTAACTTTGTCACAATTACCTAAAATTTCATTTGCAATATTTCTAACTTTAGGGTTCATGTGAATTGGATAAACTACTTTTACATCGTCAAACTCATCTACAATTCTTTTGATAGCTCTAAATATGTGATACATAGGTTCTCCCAAATTTTCTCTTCTATGTGCAGTTAAAAGTATCATTCTATCATTACCTACCCAATTTAAAACTTCATGAGTATAGTTATTATTTATAGTAGTTTTCATAGCGTCTATTGCAGTATTTCCAGTAATTATAATATTTTTAGGATCTCTTCCTTCATTAATTAAATTTTCTGCACTAAGTTTTGTTGGAGCAAAATGTAAGTCGGTCATACAACTCACCATTTGCCTATTCATTTCTTCTGGATAAGGTGAATATTTATTCCAAGTTCTAAGTCCTGCTTCAACATGGCCTATTGATACTTGGTTATAAAAAGCAGCAAGGGAGCCTGCAAACGTTGTAGTGGTATCACCATGAACAAGTACTATATCTGGCTTAGTTTCTTTAATTACTTCTTCAAGCCCTTGTAATGCTCTAGTAGTTACTTCTCCTAATGTTTGTCCTTGCTTCATTATGTTTAAATCATAATCTGGTTTAATATTAAATATATTTAATACTTGATCTAACATCTGTCTATGTTGCGCAGTTACGCACACAATTGTTTCAATTTCTTTTCTACTTTTAAGTTCTTTAACTAGTGGTGCCATTTTAATTGCTTCTGGTCTAGTACCAAAAATAGTAATAACTTTAATCATTATTTTATCCCTCCTAATAAAATTTCAATAAATATTTTAATTTTTAATTTTTAAAAACGGAATCGTTAACAATAAAGGAACACAAGCAAATATACCATATACATACCTTAATTCACTAAATACTGGAGTTGATATTAAAATAGAAAATAACAGTAGGTATAATGGTATGTATGGCAATATATATTTTACTTTATTGTTATAAATAAAAATAAAGGATGAAATTATTAAAATAAAGGTTGTTGTACCACAACTCCATATTAAATTAGAAAATGGAATTTTTCTTAAGGTACTAAGATCAATAACTTTATTAAAGTTATTTGAAGTTATAGGATCACTATATACATTTATGTCTTCAAATATACTTTTGCTTTCCATTCCAGTTGCCCAATATTCTACGTTTGGATACCAATATCCCAATGTTTGAGTAAAATAAGCTTCAAAATAAACCTTTGGATATTTAACAAGGTATTTAAACCATAAAGTAATAAACTTACCTTTTGATTGAGATAATTTTTGGTTATTCGTTAAATTTTTAATTGGATCAGATATTGCAGAAGCATACCTTTCTTTAATTAAATTTGTATTCATGATTTGTGATAAATAAATTCTATCCTTTTCATCAATTTTTTTATCTAGTGAAATAGTTCTAGCAATTTGTTGTAGTGGAATGGAAAAAGCCTCTATAGTTGTAGATTTTTCAATATTAAAATAATCAAAAATGGGACCTTTTATAATAAAATAAAAAGTTAAAATTATAATATAAACAATAGAAATCATTTTTTTATATGATATTTTTGAAAATAAAATAAATGGTAACAATAGAATACATATATATATTCCATTATTTCTAAAAAATAATATTAATAAAATAGAAATAATAAATAAAAATATAGTAGAATTTTTAATTTTTTTGTTTGTTGTTACAAATTCATAAAGGGTAGTAAATAATAATACAAAAGCTCCTCCAAATACTATGTCTCTCCACAAAGTAATACTATAATGTGCATGAAGTGGACTAAGAGAATAAATTAACAAACAAATTATACAAAAAAATTTATTTATACCTTTATTACGTAAATAAATGATTGAATATGAAAAGATTGAAGCCATTAAAAGCATTTGAACAATTGTTGATAATGCAACAGCAGCATTCATATTATTAAAAAGTAATTTACCTAGATGAAAAAATATTCCAAAAAACCATGTATGACCAAAGGTATGAAAATCACTTAATATTTTTTCATTTGCATAGTGAATTACATAATAAGAATCTGACGTCATAATAGCTGGAAAATATCTTAAAAAATATGGTGTCCAACAAATTAGAATTATTATTAAGAAAATAAAAAATAATTTTAAATCAAATTTAGTATTTGCTTTATTTTCAAACATTTTTATTTTATTTAAATTAGTAAACATTAGGTAAAAGATTCTTGTAAAAAATAAAAATAATCCCAAAATACAAACAATTGTATATATTGTATTTTTTAAATTAAAAATATTTACTGCTTTATTATAGACTACTGGATAAACTGTATTGCCAATAGATAACAAAATACTTATAATTAAAGCTAATATAATAGAAAACTTTCTCGCTCGTTTATTACTTGAAATATCATACTTATAATAAAAAATTAATATTAAAAAGTAAATAAATGTAACTAATATATCGTAAGACTTAGAATTAAATAAGCTTTTAAAATATATCAGAAAGGCTATATATGTTAATATAGAAAATATTATATTTCTAATATGTATTTTCTTATTTTTTAAAAAGGTCATATTATTTCCTCCAACCAATCAAACTAACTCCAAGTATAATTATAAAAATCCCAATTCCTTGTATCAGTGTAATTTTTTCATTTAAAAATATACATGACTCAACTATAACAAGTGTATTAACTAACGCTACTGATAAGGGCATAGCTATTGTAAGATTTAGTTTACTAACTAAGTATAACCATAATAAAAAACTAAATCCATAACAAAGTATTCCAATTATCATCTTTAATGAAAAAGCTAAATGAACTCCAAATAAGTTAAAATTTATATTAGTATTAGTTGTACCCAATTTAAATAAAACTAATCCGGATGAGGATAAAATTACATATATAATAAATAGAATTATATTCACAGTTTTAATCCTTCTTTCCATCTTTATCAACGCTTTCTTTTAATATAGAAATTTCTTGAATTAATAACTTTATTTTTTCATTTTGAATAGAAATACTAGTTGTTAATATAAATATAATATAAAACAAGAAAAAGAAACCAATTAAAAATATCATATTTGAGGCAACCTCAAATCCAAATAAATTTGACAATTTAAACAGAATATTCGGAAAAATAACTACAATAGCCATTATAATAAGAAGGAAAATCCAAAAACTTCCATATTTCATAGATAATTTTTTTCTTCTTATTGTTTTAACAATTAATATAAACTGAAATAATAGTATTAATAGCAAAAATATTTTAAGTGTAAAATCCATATTATTTTTTTCCTCTTTTCCAAATACTAGTGACAATAATAGCTATTGAAACACTAAACATATAATAAATACTTTTAAGTGGCTTAATTGAAGAGGTTCCAAATTCTCTTTCGTGCATTTCTACGGGAATTTCCTTTACTTTGAGCTTTTTCTTTATTATACAAACTGTAGATTCGGGTTCTGGATATTCAACTGGATAATGTTTAGAAAAGATTTTTATAACTTCGCGATTTCCTCCACGAAATCCACTAGTTGGATCATATATTTTCTTTTTTGTACATAATTTAATTAGAAAAGAAAGAAATTTGATTCCTAATCTCCTAGTTCCAGTTGATGTAAATTTACTTAGTTTTTTAACAAATCTAGATCCTATTACAAAATCATTTCCAGTTTTTATTTCTTCTATTATATTTTTTATATATTTTTCATCATGTTGTCCATCTCCATCAAATTGTATAGCAATATCATAATTATGTATAAGTGCATATTTATAACCAGTTTGTACTGCACCGCCAATACCTAAATTTTCAATTAATGGTATTACTTTAAAGTTGTTTTTTCTACAAATTTCAAGTGTATCATCAGTACTTCCATCGTTTATAACTACATAATCAATTATATCTTCAGAGCTTTTTTGAATATTTTTAATTTTTCTAACCGTTTTTTCTATATTTAAAGCTTCATTATATGCTGGAATTATTATTAATACTTTCATTATTTTTCATCCATTCTTTTAAAAAAATAAAAATTTATTTTATTTTACTAATTTTAAACATAAATTTTATATTACTATCATAAAACCTTCTTATTCTTTTTGGTTCTCTTAATATTCTATATAACCATTCTGTATTTGTTTTTATAAAAAACTTTGGGGCTCTTTTCTTATGTCCACTTATTACATCAAATGAACCACCTACTCCCACAAATATTCCTTTATTAAATTTATCTAAATATTTATAGATTAGTTTTTCTTGTTCTGGTATACCTAAGGCAACAAGAACTATATCTGGTTCTTTTTTTACTATATCTTTAAAAATTTTATCACGATCTTTTTCATATCCATTTTTAGCACCAATTATTTTCAAATTTGGATATTCTTTTTTTATCACTTTTTTTAAAGAATTTATAACTTCTTCTTTAGCACCAAATAAATATACTGTTTTATTTAATTTGTTACCATATTCTAAAAGTTTATTTGCAATATCTATTCCAGGAATTCTCTCCTTAATATCAAAACTTAACATTTTAGCTGCTTTAACTATTCCTATACCATCTGGAACTATTGTAACACTATCATCAAGTAACATTTTGTTTATAGTTTGATCTTGCTCTGCTTTCATAAATGTTTCTGGATTTGCAGTTATTATAAATTGTTTATGCGCATTTTTTAAGTTATTGTATAATGCATTATAAAAATTTTTTGAAGTATTACTATACAATCTACCAAAATATTCTTTCATATTAAAACTCTACCATCCCTTATGTCATTTTAATTATAACAAAATTACCAAATAAAAAAAAGGGTTGTATAATAAATAGTGTTGGTGGAAAAATCACAGACACAGTTTTTTGTATAAAAAGGACATGTAATCTGATAC
>CALVZF010000009.1 GCA_944372455.1 uncultured Bacilli bacterium | reverse complement strand
ATCTCTATTATATTATATTTCCTTCTATATGAAAAGACTATTAACTTTTTTTTCTTTGTCAACAGTCTGTAAAAAATCATAAACAAAAATTTTTGTTTATGATTTTTTTAATTGTAATCTCAACCGCACCAGTTAATACAATTTTAACAAATAAAAAATATTAGTCAATTTTTTTCTTTTGTTTGTTACTTTTTCTTAAATATATTCTACTTTTTTTGTCAATGACACTTTGTGTTTATTTTATCATTGACAAAAAAATAGAATATATTACAATTTTTAAACAAACGAAAAAATTAATACTTTAATTCTATTTCATATGAACTTTTAAATCCGAAAATTTTTCTTGGCATTGAATTTATATTGAATGCTATATCATCTAAATATATTTGTGGTGTCATTTTAAATGACATACCTTTAGGTAAGTATCTTCTTACTAATGCATTCGTTCTTTCATTACTTCCTCTTTGAAATGAACAATATGGATCACATTTATATAGTTTTACTCCCAATCTTTTTGCCGCTATCCCTAATGCTCTAAATTCTAGTCCGTTATCTACTGTTATTGATTTTACTTCTATATCATTTGATACTATATATTTATATATTAAGTTTGCTGTGTAATAATCATATCGATATTCTGCCTTAATTAACCACAATCTCCTTGTACATCTGTCTACTATAGATATTATAGCTTGTTGTTCGTCTTTTTTGCCTAATATTGAATCTATTTCTAGATGACCCGGTTCATTTCTATATTCAATATATTTTGGCCTTAAACTTATTGGTAATATTGTCTTATTCTCCAGATTCCACAGAAAATGTTCCATCATTCCGCTTCGTTTTTTCTTTTTATGTCTTTTATAACATAAATCATCTCTTTTTAAATGTATTTTCCCTTGTTCTATCCAATTATATACTTGTTTTACACTTACGCTTTTCGCACCTATATATTGTTTTTTAAATTGATATACACATACTTCTATTGAATGATCTCTTCTGTCATAATGGTCAAATAAATATTTTATAAATATCTCATATTTTTTATTTATATCTATTTTTCTTTTCTTATATATTCCTGCTTTATACCTTGATATTGTTGAATGACTTATTCCTAATCTTCTTCCTACTTCTCTCATTGATAAATTTTGTTTTAACAAAATATCTATTTATACTTTATTTTTTTCTGTTAATTGTTTATAATTCATTTATGAGCTCCTCCTTGCCGGGTTGGGCTCTTTTATTTTATCAAAAAACCGCACCCCTTTGTGGTGCGGTTCAATTTTCAATTTAAGAATCATAAACAAAAATTTTTGTTTATGATTTTAATTTAATTTATATCTATATTTTATATTTCTAATGTTAATATCTAAATATATATTTGAAGCATCATTAATTCTACTAGGAATATTTATAAATATTTCATTTCCATTAAAAGTATTAGTATTTAAAAGATTTAAATTAGACTGATTATAGGTTTGATTATTTAAAGTATATGTTATTGATCCAAATTTTTCTATAAAATCAGTTAAATTTTTAATTGAACTATTATTATATTCTCCCATAGTCGCTGAAATGTTTAACATTAGAATTAAAGAATTATCTAGGCTATTTTCTGTATTTACTTGATAAGTTTTATTTTCACAATTACTATTGGTTGTACATAATTTATATGAATATTCAAATTTATTATTAATACTATATTCATTAATTAATAATTCATTTCCAGAGATATTAGAATTTTCACGTAATTTTTTTTCAATTATAGTAATATTATCATCGTTAATTGGATTTAGTTTAAATTTTTTATATTTATTCTGTAGATTATTATTTTTATCATATTTTTTACTAATAGTATATTGTAAAATAGGATTATTTATTTTTTCTTCATTAGGAATTTTAAAAACTAAAAAATAGTTATTTTCTTTTTTTGTATTTAATTTTTGATCTATATAACCGTTTCCAATATCAATAAAATCACTATAAATATTTGTTACTGGATAGTAAATTTTATCGTTGAGATTTAACGAAACATTATTCATATTAAATACCATATCTTGTATTTTATTTATTATAGAAAATGATACTAAAATGTATTTATTATTTTTATTTATAATTTTACTTTTATAATCTTTATTTGTAACATAAGATTTATTAATAATAATGTCATAATTTCCTAAATCAACTTGTCTCCCTTCTTTATATGTTGGAGATAAAACAAATTTATTTAACGCAAAATATGTTATTAAACTACCAAACACTATAAAAAGTAGTAAACTAAAGATAAATTTATGTTCTTTAAAAATATAAGATACATTTCTAACTCTTCTTTTTGCCATTCTGGATATTTTATATTTATCTACTTCTAAGTTTAGTTCTACTTCTTCATTATCAAGTTCTCCTATTTGTAAATCTGCTATATCTTGCTTAAAGTTAAATTTTTTAATATCAAATCCGATCGCCCTGAAAAGAGAAAACACAATAAATAAAAATTGGATTCCAATAGCTATCATTAAGATATCTCTTGTAATTCTTGAAGTTATAGGACTCACTACATCAAATTCAGCTGTTTTTAATACTGACAAGGTATAAATAAAAATAATTAATAAGATTAAATATATTATAGGAGTTAATAAATAATATACTCTAGGCTTATTTTTAAATCGCATTAAAAAGAATATAACAAGCGCTAAAATTACAATTATAAAAATTGAAATAAAAATTAATGGTCCAATATATGAATTGATTTCTTCTGCATTTAAACTTGACCATCCAGTTTTAACATAAGAAGCAAAAAACTTATATAAGTTAACAGTTTTATATGTTAAGTAAATCATAAAAATAGTTATTACAATATGAATTATTTTAAAATATTTTATTAATAAAGCGTAAGGTTTTCTAAATACCATTTTAGTACACCCTCCTATCGTTAATATATTATACCAAAAATAATTAAAAAAAAATATATTAAAATAATAATTTTAAAGTGAATAAATTTAAAAAAAATTCTGCATTAAATTACATAAATAAGCCAAAAGTGGACAAATTTTTACAAAATTTCATTCTAATATTACAAATATTCCGAAAATTGAAAAAATAAGTTTAAATATATTAAAATGTATTACGTTACAAAAAGTAAAATAAATGTTGATCTCACACCCAACATTACCTAAATTTTTGTAACGTATTAACATCGCTGTGAAGAAAAGAATAGCCTATTTTCTTCGCTTTTTTTTAAATAAAAAAGATTGGAAATTTCTCCAATCTTTTATTATAAACAAAAAAAATATTGGCAACTACCTAAAGACATTCCTTATAAAATAAGGGAAAAACGACATTTTTGTCTGCTACGTGTTTGCTACACATACCAATTTAGACGTTCTTATAAGCTATATTTTAAAAATATAACACAGCATACCAATAATCAATGCTATGTTTTTCAATACCATTAAGAACGTAATATGCGTTCTTTTTTTCATCATTAATTGTTAGTATAATTGAATCACTATTTGTATGTAATTCTTGTTTAAAAAGTTCTAATTGCAAATCTCTCAATATTTTAGATTTCATGATATCACCCCCTAAAGGTAAGATATCATGGTTTGTTTTTTTATACAAATTAGTGATTTTTACAATTTTTGTGGATAAAACTTAAAATAATTATTTTCTATCAGTAGTTTCTGCGAAAATGAATATATTTTTATTGCGAATATAGATAATTTAATTTATAATATCAATTAGAGATACATTTGATAGTTAGGTGTTGCCTCCGCAAGATTTTAATTTATTAATTTCGGAAGGAGGTGAGTCCGCATGAAAAGATTTTATGAAAGGTATTCCAATGGAGTATTTAGTAATAACATTGTTAATTATATTAGCAATGTCCAGATTTTTAAACAGCAGACATTAAAAAAAGAACACCTAACTCAACTAAGAGTTATGGTGTTCAACACAAATATGTGGAGATAACACCTAACACGCAATATCAAATGTATCTCTTTTTATATTATGATACTAAAACAACATAATATAACAACAGACCTACAATTTAATTATACACAATGTCAATATTTTTTCAATACTTAAATTAAAAAAAGTTGACAACTGCTTTTTGTAGTGATTCATATTATAACATAATTATAAGTTTTGTCAATTAAAAAAGAGCTAGTCCTCATTGAGAACTAGCCTTTATTATTCTAAATTACCTGTGTCTATATGAACTGCATTACTACCACTAATTAAATATGTGTATCTTGCTCTACCACTAGCAACTATTGAATTACAATATGCCAATAAAGTTTTACCAATTACACCAGGTATTTCTATATCAATAGCATTTCCGTATAAGTGTTGTGAATTAGAAACACCACCAACATTTTTGTTATGTTTAGAACATCTTGTTCCTGAATTGATATATGCTGGTTTTCCAAAATGACCTCTAATATCATCTGCTATTTTTTTTATACCATTTTTTTGTTTATTAGTACCACATCCACATTTACAAGTGAATTCTTTATCTTCAAAATATTTACATTTGTAAGATACTGATGTGTTTAACTTTGCCATAGTATTTTTACCTACCATAGCATCCACTACAAGACCATTTTTACGTTGAAAATCGTTTATAGCATTAATAGTATTAGTTCCTACTAAACCATCAACAGCAAGACCATAACCATAGTTATTTAATTTAGCTTGTATATCTTTCCATACTTCAATTGACTTAGCTTCTGTTTTAGCACCGAAAATACCATCTTGTGCTAGTCCATAATCTCTTTGGAATCTTCTAGTAGCATCAATACTTCCACTACCCCATATTCCATCTATTTTTTTCTTGTAATATCCTAGATGTTTTAAATTTAATTGTTTTTGAGTTATATTCATTTGCATTTAAATCACTTCTTTCTAATTAATTTGGTTCTGTGTAAGTCATAGCTTTTTCGCTATCTGATAATCCTTTTGTAGTAGGGTCTTGTATTGCGTTAAATACAGATACCACTACTAAGCCTAATACGTAAGGATTAGAGACTGCTTCTAATAGAACTTGTCCTACTTTACCCCAAGTAGTTAAATCTTCTACAGCAAGCCCTAAATAAGCTAAAATAGGCATTAATATTGCAATCCCTATTTGTATCCAAAAATATGGATTCTTAATTCTTACTTTCCAATTGATTTTCATCTATTTTCACCTCTTCCCATATTTCTTTGCATTGTTCTATTGTTGTAATTGATTTAGCAAGATATATTTTGTCAGTTAAATAAGGAGCTTGTCCTTCTTCTAATACTTCTGATTTATCATGTAATAGATAACCTATTTCTGGCATTAATACATCAATATTATTTTCTTTGATAATTTTCATCATCAACTCACACTCCAATTTTTATTTACAGCTATTAGTAAATCTTCATCTGATAATTTAGATTTATTTGTTGGACCTATTGTAAGAGTCTTGGCTGTTTGTCCTGTTAAATCAACAAGAGCATTGAATATATTTAATAGACTTTGGTATGTTAAACGACTTGACATACTAAAACTACAAGGAGCGTTTATATTACTTATATCTTCTATAATTTTTACTGTACTGTCAGAACTTTGAAATAGATATATTGAGGTAGCATTTATTAAATTTAAACCACTAATCTTTTGCAAGGCTCTAGCCATGCTTATGTTAATACTCTTCAGTGATTCCGTGTTTAAAAAGTTCAATTCTTCTAGGTTTGGATTATCACCAAATGCTTGAAAAGTATTTATTCCATTACAATCAATGGTAGCTTGCTTTATACCGGTTTGGGTGAATCCACTATAACCGGTTCCTTCAAATGTAATTTTCGGTAATGTTTTTAGCAAATAACAATTACTAAATCCGCCATTACATGCTGGACTAAATCTAAGTTTAGGAACCTTTTGAAGCGAACAGCAGTACGTAAAGAATGTAGTAGCATAATTATACAGTTCTCCATCATCCAATATTTCTATTGCTTCTAACGCATAATTATATGATATATTATTAAGATTTTTAAATGATGTATTTGCCACAATATATATTGAATCTTGCGGATTTACAATATTTTTGATATTTGTAACTTCAGAATTTGTATAGAATATACAATATCTTGTTTTATAGCCCTTACTACAAGGTTTATCTTGCATTCTATCCCAAGTATGAGTTATTGGAGTACTACTTAAATTATAATTTCCTCCATCTGAAGTTTTCATTCTCACTCCTGATGAGTTACTTGCTATCCATGTTGGCGATCCATCCGTGCTTAAAACAATAAATTTATGAGCATAGTTTTCTGTATCATTTTTTAAAATTGTTTTAATATCCCACCAATCAGGTTCCGGTTGCCAGATCTCTTCTACCTTAGCGCTTCCAGCTACTCCAAATATAGTCTTACCTTCTGTAATATTTTCTGATATTAAATTACTATCGCCTACTACTGTTACTTTATTTAAGCCTGAATACGTATTATCTGCCATCACTTCTTGATCAAAACATGAAGGAGTTACAGATTTATCTTGTAAACTAACCTTATTTACAGTTACTTTAGATAATCCATAGATCCCTTCATCAGCAATTACCTCTTGTATTTCTCCTGTTGGCGTTACTTCTTTTTCTTGTAAATCTGGATAAACAAATTCTTCAGCTTCTTCTATAGTAACTATTTCTTCCTCTTCATCATCTTCTATTACTATTATTTCTTCTTCCATTTCTACACCTCATTTTCTTTATGAGTGTATTCTTTTGCTATTTCTAGTTCCCCTTTATAAATAGTTCTAGTTTTATCATCGTTAGTTATTATTTCTATGTCAAAATAACAAGTTATATATCCTAAATTTTCTGTATCTTTTGGAAGTATTTCAAATCTATAATAATTGTCTTCTTCGGAATATTTTATTGAACCATCCTCTAATGTTTTTTGAAATAGTGCTACATTTGTCCCAGCATTCTTTTTAAATGTTATATACATTTTCTTTGGAAGCTCTGTTATTACTGAGCCATCTTTTCTAGTTCTTTTAAATTTAAAAGGTTTATTATCCCCTCTTGTTATTTCCACTTACATCACCTCACTATTTTTATTGGTAACGATAAAATTTTTTCATACATTTGAGCTACTGTACCATTTCCACCCAAGTTTTTATACTCTTTGAACATGTGTTCTATATTTTCTTTATCTAGTATTGAAATTTCACCTTTTGATTCATACTCTCTATATCTACGAACTAATTCATTTCTTAGTAATGCTTGTACTCCATTTTCAATTGCTTTTTGTTTCAAATTGATTTCTTTTTGTCTTTTCATTAAATGTTTAAATAGATAGGTAAATATTCCGATAATAAATGCAAAACCCACTTCTAGCCAATATTCAATGATAAACTCTAACATGTTGTTCTTGCCTTTCTATATGTTGTATTATCTATCATTTAATACCTACTATTTTTGATACATGATAGTTTTCATTGTTGTCTTGGAAATTGCCTTTATAATGGAATTTGCAAGAAAATTCTGTTTTAGCTTTATTTACTTTAAAACCATATCCCATTTCTTCCGGCGATGTTGAAGAAGAAAATATATTATAAGGAATATTACCGCATACGCTATACATTTGATTTACATTTGTAGTTAAATCTAAAATTGCTATACCACTTGTTCCAGCATTATTTGATGTTTCACTAGAATTGTCATACATGCTGTATGTTATCAACAATCTTTTATATGGGGTAAAATCTTTTGTAATTGTTTGTCCACCCAAAATTTTTTCATTATGTATTACTGTTTCCCCTTGAATAAGCTCATTAATAGCATTAGCATGATATGTATTTGTATCACTTGGAGTTCCATCTGTTCCTATAAGTTCACTTGGTACTGGTGCTATATTTTGTATTTTTTTAATTCTCATTATTTCCACCTACCTATTGCAATTATTTGTATATTATAATTTTGTTCATGTGAATCTGGACGTATAATGCGTACAGTTCCAGCTGACGAATTTGTATAATCAGATATAATAGTCCAAAATTGTGATGTTGCATTTGTTATTTGAATATTATCTATACTAACAAATGAAAATGCCCAATTACCAGCCACGATATCTTTGTAATATAAATTTCCCCATGAAATAAGTGTTCCACTATTTCCAGAAAGGGTTTTCATACATATCAATCTACCATCATTATATTGAATTAATGTTCCATTTTCTGTTTCAGTAATAATTGGATTATCATCAATTTCTTCATAACCATCTGGAATGTTTGTGCCCTCATATTCAAAAACTGTACCTATTGGTAGATAATCTACTGCTCTTACAGCAACCTCTTGCCAATCCCCATTTTCATCTTTATATTTTTCTGTATTAGTACTAGGATTTAACCAAACCTTCGTATCTTCATTTATAGGTTCTGTCTCTGAAATAGCTACTTCATTTCCAGCACTGCCTACTGATATCCTTTCATCGCCAAAATCGGTATAACTTCTCCCTTTTTCAATGTCAATAATAAAAGAGCCATCCTCTATTGGTAGCTCTTCTATTTCTGTACTTGTTTTTCTTTTAAATAAAACTTTAGTCACTTCACATTACCTCCATTTCTTGAGTAATTTTTAGATTTTTATTCTTCTCATAATTAGATAAATCTATAGTACGATATACTGTTGTCTCATCGTTTGACAAAAACTCTATTGTATTAATTCCTTGTGCTGTATTTATGTTTATTACATATGTAGCTAAATTATTTACTATTGTAGGAGTTGGCAAGTCTTTTATAGTTGTAGTTTCTTCCCAATTTTCTTCCGAACTACCATCCCAATAAATTGTTGAATCCCCATTCCAATATGTATTAGAGTTATATTCTTTATAATTTATACGATATTTTGTCATTTTTGCATTATCATAATTATTTATAGTATTTATTGATTTATTTATTTTTGATGCACCAAGAATATTGTAAGTGTTATCGTATTCATTAAACATATTTATTGCATTATTAAAATTCATTAATACCTTTTCATATATATTTTTGTCTATTAACAAATTTCCCTCAAATAATGGTTGATTTGTTAATCCTATTAATGTTTCTTTATTAATGTTATTATCATTCAACAATTGATTTGATATTTCAACTGTAGCAGTAAAGTTTGCCCCATTAATAGTTAAATTATATAAGTTTCTGTCAAACAATTTCTTACTGTTATTTTGTAATAACACAGTATTTGGAACTAAGGAATTCTGATTAATATATGGTGTACCATTATAATTTAATTCATTATAAATTTGGGTTAAATATATTAAATTATTTTGATTTTGAAAACATACATTGTACAAATTATAATTCCTTTGGACAAACAAAAACACATTTGATAATGCATTATATGGAACCGTACCAGCATCTTTACTAATAATTGAAGTATCAATAATTTTCCCTAAAATAATATTATAATCACTTTCATTATCATCACTAGTCGGAGTAACCTCAAAAAAGAATATTTGATGATTTTCTGTTATGAAAAGCTTAATCATAGCAGAAGTAGATGATAATGCTGCAAATTCTTTTTGATATATTTTATCTAATGTGTTACTGCTATAATTGACTTTGTAAATATAATCAGATTGTCCATTTTCACTCCATACTGCATTGACTGAAACATAAGTAGTATTTGGATCCACAAAAGCATAATCAGAAATTATGTCAGCTAATTCTGTAGAAAAGGTTTTTCTCACTAATGTTTGTTCATTATTCGTATATTCAGCATAATATTGATAATCAACATTACCAATACTTGCTCCAATTTTAATATGAATATTATTATTATTATCCCACGTAGCAAATCCTTTACCTGTTACAATAAAATCGCTTGTTTCTGCTGATGAAAAGAAATTCCATTCGTTATCAATACCAACATTAACTCTAAGTTCTAGTGCTACCATTTTAGTATTTGGAATAGCATTACCAAAAAAGCAATAATAATCATTGTTTTCTGATTTAGTTATATTTATAAATTCGTTATTTTGATATTCACTAGGAATTGCATATGATTTTCTAATTTTTACCTTATAATTATCCTCAGTTGGTAATTTAAGAGATATGTTATTTAACATCATAAATCTATATGCATTATTAAATTTTTCCAACACGTAAAAATTACCGTTTTCATCTATCTTTAAATCAATAAACTCACCAAAACTAACTCCACTAGTATATTCTTCTATTGCCTGTACTACATTGAAGTTATTATCTAAAATAACTATCTTTGATACATTTTTCAGTGTTTGCATATCAAACTTATTTCCCCAACAAACAAAATTAGATGAATTATTTGGTTGTATTATATTTTTAACAGTAAAATAATCTCCAAATTTTTGGTTACAATAACTATAAAAATTATTTTGAATTGTAACAGGATTATCAAAATACGGTACATTATTTCCCGTTTGTTCTTCTAGAGTTCCTGTTATATATTTGGTAAGTATGTTTTTATATGATTCAGTCATTAAACTACCTCCTCTATAACAAGGTTTTTAAAATTGATATTTATAACATTGTTAATATCAATATTTCTCGTTATAAATTCACCATCAGAAATATTTCCACTTGCTTTTCTTCTCTGATTATCAAAAAAATTTATTTCGGATTCCGCATTAAATGTGTTTATTAATGAATAGGTATATATGGTTTCTATTATTTCTCCACTTTGTATTACTTTTATTGTTTTGCTTTTCACCATATAATCATCATTTAATTTGTCATTATCAATATTGAAGTGCGTTCTTTGACCAATTTTAAATAAATCGTTATTTCTTGTCGTAATTGATAAAGTTATCTCTGGTTTAGAATTGAATTTTATATAATTACTAGCAACTTTTAACAATTCCTTGCTATTAGTTATATCATTCCTTGTTTCATATCTTTCAATAGTGCCATTTCTTGATAATTGGTTTTTAATTCTATCTATTTGAGTATTATTATTAAATGTTTCTCTACCATTTATCATAGATGTGTAAGAGATGATAATTTTTTGTCCACTAGATAATACTTCCTCACTTTGAAATTGTAATTCACCACTTTTATAATAAAAATCGGCATATATACCTAATTCCTTTTCTGTTGTAGTTGCAATAGTCATTTCTTCTCCGTTAATTGTAATAGAACTAATTTTTCCTATTGGTAGTTCTGTAACAAATATTGAATCATAACCATTTGTATATTTTATTTCTTGCGTATCTATTGAGGAAAAAACACTTTCTGATAATATAATTTGTTTATTTCTGTAATCTGTTGTAGAAAATGAAGGTAATATAGATTCTATTTTGTTGTTTTTTAAATACTCTAGTGAATATTCAATGTTAGGTGCCTTTGGTAATAGTTCAGGGTCACAGAAATCAATAGCCGTATGTTCTTCATCAACTATTCTAGTAGTCCACAGACATCCTGTAATCTCTGAAAAATATTGGAAAATATCAAAAGGAGTCTTATCCAAAGTTGAATAAGCTCCTATGACTTCATCATTTAAAATATTAATGTTTCCCAAGACAAATCCATAATCTGAAATAGCTTCTACTACTTGTTCTATAGCTTCGGCAACAGTTTTTCCGGTTATAACAAAATCTAGTGTTTTACCTTCACTTAATAATCCTTTATAATCCAGCACTTGCAAGGTAGCATATTTAGGTTTGTTAAAATCTAGTATAAAATCTCCTGAATTTTTAACATATCCTGTAAATATTAAATTACCATTTTTTAAAATTTTGCACTTGGAGTAATCTGATGGAAAATAGACTTCTGTTAATAACTTATTTATACTCCATGATTTTGGATATACTTTATTTAAAATAATGTTTGAGGTATTTAAAAATTCTTCATTAATAGAAAAGGTATTTTCAGTTTTTACTTCCTCATTATTTATAAATATTTGGTACATTATTTAATTCCTCCACCATAATTATAGTCACCTTTTGAACCATTTGATAATGTTTTAATGTTGCTAACAAATACTTGTCCGAATTTATCTGTCTGCATTTCTGCTATAATTGTAATATTTGGCTGATAATTATTACCGTACCCACCAATAGCAGGATTGTATTTTTTTGGTACAACTGCTTCACCTTCATGTAGATATGCTAGTCCTTCACGAGCTATATAGTTAGTTCCTGTATCTAACTTAGGTATTAAAGGAATATTTATTCCTTTTCCACCAATTCCTGGTACCCAATCTGGAAGTTTGATTTTATTAAGTCCTTTAATAACACCGTTGACTAACCCAATTAGTCCATTAATTGGAGCTTTTATTATATTGACTATTCCACTAAATATAGATGAAATAGCATTTTTAACTGAATTAAAAACACTTTTTACAACGTTAGCTACTGTTTGAAAAGCTGAGATTATACTATTTATAACTCCTGAAATAATACCCCATATAAAGTTAAATACTGATTGTATTACATTCCATATGTTCGTTAATACTGTACTTACTACATTAAAGACAGTAGTCCAGACCATTATCCAAAAATTTACATATGATTGTATTAATCCCCAAATTATATTAAACAAAGTAGTGAATAAATTAACAATAAAATCTATTGCTACTTGTATAGCTCCCCATATTGCATTTATAACAGTCATTACTCCATCACGGAACCATTCACATTTATTCCAAAGAACAACTAAAATAGCTATTAAAGCTACTATAGCAATTATTATTAAAGTAATAGGATTCAAGGACATTATGAAGTTTAATGCTGCCTGAGCAGCCGCCATCGCATTAGTTGCTACTACACTTGCCAACATTGCAGTTTTTTGAGCAATAAATTTAACAGTAGCTATCCCAGCTTGTAAAGCACTTTTTCCAAATTCTAATGCCATTTTGCCTAAACTTTTTGTAAACTTTGCTATAGTATTCAGTCCATTTTTTACATGTCCTCCAAATGATTGAATCATTTCAATAGCTTTACTACCTTTTGAAGATAAAAATTTAAATGCTGAATCTATGTCCTTTATTGTATTAATCAGCTTACTAAAGATTATTAAAGTAGGACCGACAACAACTGCTATCTTAGCTATGTTTCCTATCATTGTCTTTGTTTCTGGATCTAGGCTTTTAAACCAATTAACAAGTTCTTGAATTTTACCCATAAATGATTGAATAGTTGGCATTAATTCATTTCCTACATCAAGAGCTATATCGCTAAATTGCCTTCCTAAAGACTCTAACATACTACCTAAATCATCATATTTTACTTCTTTAAGAGTTTCCATTGACCCCTTAACGTTATTAAATTCATTACCAACTGTAGTTAATGATGTTACAACTTTTAAGTTAGCGTCTTCTCCCATTGTTCCGAAAGCAGTAGCTGCCATAGTTAATTGTTTTTGTTCACTTTCACAATTTGATATATCAGAAACGATAGAATTAATGACATCTTTCATAGTTCCTTTACCATTTTCCCAATTTTTAAAAATAGTCTTTGTTTCGGAACTAAACATTGATAAATTTTCTTTAATTGTGCCGTCGCCTATTCTGTTTTTTATTTCATTAATAGAATCGTTTACCTTATCTAGATTATATGCACCATTTTTTGTTCCATTAGATAATAATTGGAAATATTCCGCTGCACTATATCCAGCTTGTTTGAAATTTCCGCCATATTCAGCTATATTATCTCCTAACTCAGCTGTATAATCTAATCCTGATTGACTACCTTTAGCAAATAAGTCAAAAGCTTCTTCAGATGATATGCCAAAATGTGTCATTAAGTTTGTTACGCCTCTAATTGTTTCATTAAAATCAGACCCAAATGTTTCTTCTAACGCTATAGCATTTTCGGTAAGATTTTTAATTTTACTAGGGTCTACTTCTCCTGTTGCTTGAGCAACATATGAAATTTTATTTGCTAAATCTTCATAACTTTCACCATAGTTAGCTGTATACATTTCACGTAATACATTATCAAATTCTTTAGCTTTATCTGTAGACAACCCTAAACCTGCTTGAATTTGATTGCTTGCTCTATCAAAATCAGTAGCAGTTTTTACTGCATATGTTCCAAAAGCAACAATTGGTGTTGTTAATCCAATTGTCAAAGCTTTTCCTGCTTGATTAAATTTATTTGCTAGTGCAGAACTTTTTTTTTCTAGTTCTGTTACACCTTTTATTGCGTTTTTATTACTTAAATCAATTAAGAACTTTACAACTGCATCACTATTCTTTATTTTCACCTACCTTTTTTTCAACATAATTCCATAATTTTTCTAATCCTACATCAACATTTGTTTTGATAGGTAGAGAATATTTTCTCTTCATCTTCATTCTAAACTTATGTTCTTTTTCTTCCTGTACTTTTGGATTTTTAGATGGTTTTTCGTATAATCGATAATCTAAAACAGTAGATAAAATAGAATCTTTATTTAAAAAAATTCCCTCTAAAATAGCATCAAACTCCCACCATGAAATTTCATCTTTATTAAGATTAATTCCATTACCAAAATTTAGAAAATCAACAAAATAATATTTATAATCTAATTCAAAATCAAAAGTTTTTTCTCCATTTGAATGTCGTTGATTCATGTCAAATACGTATTTAGTAATTTCATCTAAAACTATAGCTTGGTCTTCAAAAGATAAACCACTTATACCTAACAGTTCAATGCTTTTCTTAATATTTTCTGGAGTATTATCTTTCATTAATTTAAAAATTTTCATTACATTTTTAAATGTAATGTTTAAATAGTATTCTTTATCATCAATTTTTAATAAATTTAACTGTTTGAAATCTTGCGAAGGTGTGTACTCAAAGTATTTATTTGTGATGTTTTCTTGTCCACAAAGGTTTTTACGAAAAAATCAAATATCATATCAACCAAATCAATATAAGCCGATTTCCCTGCTTTTTCTATAATGCTATCTCTTTCATCTTTGAAAATAATTTTTTCAAATTTTTCTTGTCTTTCTTGAGCAGCAGCTAATACCTTTGTTTCCAATTCTTCAAGTGCTTCAATATTTTTTTCTTTTTGTAGCTTACTCATTAATCTACCATTTTTAACATCTTGTTCATCAAATATAATATCTCTAATTTCTAATTTTTCTTCTGGGGTTATTTTCATAACATAATCTACTATTAATTCTCCGTTTTCATCTTTAATTTGTATTGGCTCTTCAAATTCATATTTTTTTCTTGTTAATGTTAACATTTTTTACCTCCTAATATAAAAATAAAGGGTAGACTAGAATGCCTACCCTGTTGTTTTAGCCAGTTGGTGCTGTATAATCTGTTTCCTCAAATGTTGAATTATCATAAACTTTTAAGTCAAAATCAATTTGTAATACTTCTTCAGCGTTTGCTTCATAAGAAATTGAACTTAAAGTAGAAGTAAATTCTATTTGCTTTCCACTTGTACCTTTAAGTAAGTTTACAATCTTTGTTTTTGCAGTAGCCTCTGCACCAACAGCGAATTCTTTATCTAAAATAAATTGACATACTGGATTTGTCTTATCTAATTTTACTGATACAGACCAAGTAGGATCTAATCCAGTCTTAACATTGTTTGACAAGAAATTATATAAATCTTGCCATGTGTCAAGAGTTTCTCCTTGATCATAACCGACTGTAAGTGAAATTAAATCCTCCCAGTCTGGTGTTTCATCTTCACTTAAATCAAATTGTACTAAAAATTTTTTTACAGAACTTTCATATTGTGCCTTTAAAATTCCTCCTTCCATTCGACCTTAATAGTCGCATTAATGTTATAGTGAATCCTTTGATTTTCATCTCTAAAAGCATAATTTGGAGTACTACAACTTATTAAAATAATTCTTAAATTATTATTTTCTATATTTTCTTTATGGTCTAATTGATTAAAAATAGTATCTGCAATAGTTCTAGTGTTAGTATCGTTAGAAGTTCCTCTAATCAGCAAATAAAATGGAATATCGCTATATAGGATATCCTTAGTAATCGACCTTTGGTTTGTTCCTTGACCAAGTGAAATGGATACAATATTTTCTCCATCTGGTGGCAAGTCAGGAGATTTACACTTATACCCAGTTTTTTCTATTTCATTTCTTAATAAAGTAATTAAAGATTCTATATTCATGTTATTTCTCCTTTTCCTTATTAAAAATAGTTACGCACATACCTTGATAATCTTCTTTATATTTATTCCAGGTTTTATCAAACCATCTAGGCTCTGCTTTTCTATTCCCTGCACCAGGTTTACCACCTTCATAATAACGACGTCTAACATATGGACTGCGTTCTATAACATATCCTTTTTGAAAATCGCTATTAGTAGCTCCAGATTTATACATTTCTCCACTTTCTCGATATGTAAACTCGTTACTATCTTTATAGAGTTGTTCCGCAACAGCTGGTCTCGTTTTGTCAGCTGTTGCATCACATACATTTTTTAACCAATCACAAGCGCTTTTAAAGTCTTTAAACTGTTTTGCCATTACTTCAAGAGTACCTCGTAGTGATGTGGTTTGTCCTGTTCTCCACATAAAACATCTGTATCAATCACTCTATATTCATGGTTGTTATAGATTATTTTACTGTTTTGAATAGGCTTACTATATAGACCACTAGAATTAGTTAAATCATAGAATAAACGTGCATTTCCTATTACTTCACGGCCGTTTGAAGTAACTTTCAATTGTGTTTTTTCTTCAATTTTAACAAATTTTAATTGACTACCTGTTTCATCCCATTTATCACTTTCGCCAGAGTTACCGAGATATTCTTTATAAATACAATTATGTGGTAGCAGTCTCTTTGGAATTGGTTTTATCATTTTTATTTTCTCCTTTTGGAGTTTCTAACTTCTTCCAGCCAGCTTTGATATACCACTTTTCAGCACCTTTTGGAACCTCTTTGACAATAGCTCCCATTTTGTACTTTACCATAAACAACAACCTCCTAACGAGCTTTCTAAAAGCCCACAACTTAACAATATTTCGTAAGCCGCAGGGCTCAACCTATCTATACTTTTAGATGTTTCTTTCTTGTTTGAAGCACTTTCAGAGTAACTACCTAATGTATAGCCACTCGTACTTTCATTTGTAATTAAATCACTATTAATATCATAAAAATTAATCTGTTCTAATAGAGCCTTTTTAAAGTCTTCATAACAAAGACAAGTTTCTTTAGGAACAGATTTTGTTATATTTGATTTAATAGTATTTAAACTTAAAAATTCTAATCTTGAAAAATTAGAAGGAGCAGTATCTACTCCAAAATATTCTTCATAATCTTGTTCGGTTACCATACAAACTGCTCCTTTCTAAAATTATTCACTAGCTTCTGCTACTTCAATAACAGCAGTTGCTGAAGCTTCATTGCTAGCTGTATCAGTACCCTTAACTACAATAGTATAAGTACCTGGTGCAACAGTTGCATCTGCTGTAATTACAGTATTTGAACTAATCTCAAACTTAGCATTGTCAGCTACACCAGTAGGTAATGTATAAGTTACAGTTCCACTACCACCAACACTTGCTAAATCAGCAACTTTAGTTTCGTCAGCTAATGTTCCAGATAAATTAGTTACTGGAGTAATGTTTACAGCGGAAATACCAACTTTAGATTTAACAAGAACAGCATTTTTGTTAGTAACAGTATCTGTATATACATATCTATCTTGTAAAGCAGATGCACCAACATGTTTGCCATCTTTCAAATCATTTACAGCTAGACCTACTTTCCAAGCATCAACTTTTTGAGTCCAGTCAACACCATAGATTATATATTCAATAGCTTGTCCAGAAGTATTTTCTCCCAAATCTTCAGTAATTACATTAACACCGTTAATTCTACCAATAATACCATTTCTAGCTAATTCTGCACCAATTTGTGATGCACTGTTAGAAAATTTCTCATCGGTTAGTAACAGTGTTTCAGTTTCATAAGAAACGGCTACATACATTCTATTTTTATCAATTCCTCTTTTTGCTTGAATAGCAATATCTTTAACAATATTTGAATAAACATTAGCTTCTGTACAATCTGCTTGAGTTGAAACAATTGAGTTATTTTTTAATGCATTAACAGCATGGTCTTCAAGTTTTTTTGCTCTAGCATATGCACCTGCTTCTAATCTTTGTGCTACTAGATTATCAGGCACAGCACTAGCTTCATAACCATCAATCAACTCGTTAATAGCATCATGTTCATCTACTAAAATAGTTAAATAATTAGTTGCTGATTGACTTAAATCAACACCATTTTTAACATCATAAGGTTTAATTTCTGGATCCATATTTCTAACTGGAACTTTAACAGCACCTGAAACTGGTTCTCCTTCGTAGTCACTTGAAAAAGTGTTTCTGATTTTTAATAATGGTCTCATTAATTTAACAATGTTATTTTCATAACGTTCTTGTCTCTCGTGAGTACCATTTGTTTGAATTGCGTTTGCCTTTTAAATCACTCTCCTTCTAAAATAAATCTGGGTGTTTCGCTTTTAAAATAGCCGTAACACCATCATCGGCATCATCGCTAATCTTTTTAGTTGCTACACCATTTGTTTTAGGTGTTTCAACTTTATTAATTAAAAATTGAGGGTTTTCTTTTAAATAATCTTTTAAATTATCTTCAAATTCCCCTTCCATTTCTGAGACTTCTGATAAAACAAACTTTTGAAATTTAGAATCAACACCAGCATTTGCAACTACTGACTTGTTTTCTGCAATCACAAGTTGTTTTTTTAAAGTTTCATTTTCTTGTAATATTTCTTGTTGTTTTTGAGAATCAGTCTTTTGACTTTCTTCCCATTCCTTATACTTTTTTAAGTCAATGCCTGCATATTTCTTTTCATATTTTTCTTTCAATTTTTTATCCAAAGCATTAACTTCATCTTGGGTATAGGTTTTTTCATTTTTTTCAACAGGTTGTTCTCCTGACACCTCAGTTTTTTCTTCAGTTTCTACTGTTTCAGTTTGAGTAACTGAATTTTCTTTTTCTTCCATAAATACCTCCGTTTTTTCTATGGGTAACAAAGTAATTCCCACGCCTTAATCTCTTTATTGTCTAACTAAGTAAAAGACATAATAAAAGAACGTATTTCTACGCCCTAAAATGCCTTATAAGCACTGTACTAATGATATACCCAAGACTTTATTTATAGCCTAAGACAGAATTATTTTTCAACTATAAATAACCTCTTTTGAATCCCTGTCAAGACTTTCATATCATTAGTACACTACTTATAAAGCAGTGCTATTTTTTTTTATTGTTCCTATCCATTCATTAGCTGTTATTCTAGTTCTACCAGTCTTATCTAAAAAATCTAGATATTCTTTTCTAGTGTCGCTCAAATTGTTTTGTTTCCCCTTAATGTAATTTGGTTCTGCACCAGTTTGTTTAAGCATTGCTATTTCCCTTTTTTTATTTCTGATAGTCCTTTCATACTGACGTTGTCTTTGACTTTCTATATAAGCCTCATCATTTTCTGCTTTAGTGAAGTCCATTTCTCGTCTTTTTGACAAACCAGGAACAAACATATACCTTGAATGACGACAGTTAATGCCTAGTATTCCTGCAGGTTTTCCATAAGTTGAAGAACTCCACGGTCTAACTTTAACTCTGCTGCCATCTAAATCTTCAATGTAACCAGAATAACCACTTAGTGAAAATACTTGGCCTTGATCTTGACTACATAAAGGTCTTGCTCCAGAATGTGAGCTAATTTCTATGAAGTCTCCACCACAAGCTTGTATTCTCTCATCTTGAATACGATTTATAGTATTCTGTGTATTTGAACGGATAACCATTTTTGTGTAGCCTTCTGGATTCCATCTTGCTCCATTTCTAGCAGTAAAACCAGTTAAACCTTTTTCTGCAAGTTGACTAACGGCTTCTTGCATAGCTTTATTAGTGGTTTTAGTACCTGCTAGCACTTGAGAAGATACTTTATTGACTATATCTCTATATTCTTCTCCAGCACTTACTAAAAGGCTATTATTCTGTGTATTAAATGTAGTTAATATTTCTTCAACTGCGTTTGATAAAATGCTTTTAGCTATCAATTCTTCGGTATCAGGCTCTATTGCATTAAGTATTCCCAATTTAATGCCCTCTTGAATAAGGGTTTCATCTCTTGTCATACCTATTTCTCTAGCTCTGTCAAAGACTTTATTTACCTCTTCAACAGTTTTGCCAGAATACTTCGCAATTATCTTTGCGTTTTCTTCATTTAATCCATTAAGTTCTTTTAATCTTTGCAATTGCCATTCATTTACTTCGCCACTACCTACCAAAGGTTGCTGATTTATTTCATCCCATTTATCTATCTCCATAGACTTACCAGCAGACAGCTTTTTAGCAATATTCAAAAGCAATTCATTTTCCATGTCAATATAAAGTCTTTCAACATTTTCTTCTAATTCATCTAAAGACATTTACACCAACCCCTATTCATTAGGTGTAGTTTCAGATTTCTCTTTATTTTCACTCATACCGAAAAAGTCCAACCCTTCAGGTTGAACTAATTTATTTTCACTTTCTATTCTAGCTATTTCTTCTTGAATTTCACTATCTTCATAATGTAAGTATTTTTGCATAAACTTTTCAAGTGAAATAACTTTATTTTGGTATAATTCTAAACCACGTTTTATTAAAGCATTCTCATCTTCAATAATTGAATCATCAAATACAATATTTATTGATTTATAAGGTATATTTTCAAGATAACAAATAGCTTTAACTAAATCATATAAACAGTCATTAACCATAATCTCGTGATGTTTCTTAGTTCTGTAAGTATCACTATTTTCTGATACTACTTCTGTCGCAGTTTTAACTCCTTGACCCTCAAAATTATAAAAGTTTTGACCTAGTCCTACGCCAGCACTTAAATAATTTAAATCTGCATTTATAGAATTTATATGTTCTTCATATCTTAATGTAAAATCTATTTCTTTAACGGGTTGATTTTCCATACCAGATATTGCTACATAAACTTCATCATCAGTATCAAAATAGCTTACATAATTTATATTTCCTTCTGCATCTGATTCAGCTTTCTTTTTAACTGTTGTTCTATCAACTAATACACGTTTCTTACCTGTAACAAACTCACGATTAAAACTGTCGTATTTAGTATCTATTGCTTTAAATTTATCTATGTGATTTGCTAAAATAGATAATCCCATCGGACTATCTGTATCAAAATTATTAGCAATTAAAGGTTTCCATACTTGGAAATGTGGTGTGTCTGTTTCATAACTTTCAAATTCTATGACATCTGGGAATTCACTGTTAAAATCAATTTCACGACCTAATGTATTGTCAGTGCTTGATTTATAAAGTTCATTTAATTTTGTATATTTCCCATCTTTGAATTCGTGATATGTAATATGTGTAAAATATTTTTTATTAGTTTCTGTACCTTTGGTAAATCTACTGACTGTGATTAAACCATTAATATAACTGTTGGTGTACATGTAAGGAATTACTATATCACCATCAATATAATCAATTAATGTTTTATCATTTTTCTTATATTCAACAGTAACTCCTGTACCTAGTGCAAAAACTCTCTCAAGAAATGCTGGAAAATTGGTCATAAAATTGTTTTCTTTGCTATCTAATACTTCTAATAGTCTTTCCGTATTTTTCTTCTTATCAAGTTTTATTTGTACCTTTTCAGACCATTCTAATTTTGATATATCTTCACATATCTTTTTTGGCATATTCATAGTTAGTCTTTCGCATTTTTTTGTTGTACCATCTGCCATTTTCCTATTGTAATAATGGAAATCATTAACATTACCACGATACCAACTCTTCCATATAGCCATCATATCGTAAATATTTCCAACAACAAGATTAATTCCTTTTTTACTTAATTTGCTTTGTATATCTTGATATAATTCCTTTTAAATCACCTACTTTTTGTCTCCAAAACTACCTACAATTCCTAATACCGCTATTGTTATACAAATTATAAATGTTATTATTACCGAATCGCTCATTCTAATTTACTCCTTTATTCCTAATTTACTTAAATTATCTTTAACCCAATACTGAAAATCATCTTGTGTATGATCTGCATAATAATATGAATAATCATTAGACCAACTATTGTAATAAGGTTCTTCACCGATAAACTCTTTTTCTGTTTCATCAGGCTCTGGTTTGCCTTTTTCAACCGTTCCCTCTTTCCACATATAATTTTCATTTTCTTTCTTGAAAATCTTGTTATTATTATTATCTAATATCCTAAACTTTCCTTTTGCTAGAAAAGCCTGTGAATAATCAATTAATTCTTCTTTTGATTTACCTTTATTGACCGGATGAAATCTTTTTCCATAGTCGGTATACAATTGATTTCTCAAAGCTCCCTCTGCAGAATCTATGGTTTCTTTATCTTCTCCACATTTCCATTTCTTTATCATAGCTATTTCAAAGTTAAAGATATCTCTTGATAACTCGCTAGGTGCTTTCTTTTTAGGCTTCTCATTTGGAGAATAATAGTAAGTATCTAACAAATACCAATAACCATCACTTGCTAGTCCATAACACCCGCAAGTAGTAGCCGACGTTTGATGTCCACCATCAACAGGAAAATCTAGATAGAGAATTCTTAAGTTGTTCTGTTCTATGTAATCCTTATCTACATACTCAAACATTTGAGGGTTATAAATAAGTCCTTCCATTCCGATTACTTCGCCTAGATAAATCCAACGATAACGTTTATTATCAAACTTTTCCATTCTTTTAGCTTCGTCAATAAACATCTTACCGAGCCATTCTTCTGGTACTGTTCTATAATCGGAATTAGTAACAAGTACATCTTCTCTATTTTTCATTTTTTCTACCCACTGGTTAACCCAATGATATTTATTTTTTGGTGGGTTAAATGAATAAAGAGAAATAAACCAGTCGTCATTTCCTCTTGAAAATGTGGCAATAATCTGCTCTATTTGTTCTTCATTCTTGAACTCTGTTAACTCTTCAAACCAAACAATTTTAATAGGTGTATTTTCGTCTATCATACCTTTAAGTTTTTCATAATCATCAGCACCAGCAAAGTAAATATTATTACCGTTACTTAATTTAACTCTTAAAGGTTGTAGACTACATGAATAATCAATATTCTCTACAAGTCCTAATCTTTTTAATGCTCTTTTAATTTCTTTATATACGCTATCTCTTAATGTATTTTGATATTCTCTAATGACAATAGCACTACATCTTTCTTCTTCTAAACAATGGAAATTCACTTTTAATGAATTTTTGCTTGTTTTTGTAGAACCTCTTCCACCTTTGTCTATTTGTCTTGGTTTTTTTGAATTGAAAGTATTCCAAAAAGAAGGAGCAACTAGACTACTTATTTTCATCTACATCACTTGGCAAATCGTTTATGATTTCTATTCTATTTGAATTGGTGGTATCTAGTTCTTGCTTATCTTTATAACCGCATTTATTTTTCATATAAAAGATAACTCTTGCATCTGTTAAACACTTGCAATTTAATGCTTCATCTTCCAATATATCATTGATTTTTTTAAACGTGTCGGAATACAAGTCTTCTTGTGCATAGAACGTGTCCCTATTCATATCTTCAAAAACACAAAAACCTGCTATATTAGGTAGCTTTTCACTGGATTTGCAGTTATTAAGATAGTTTAAAAATTTATTTTCAAATTCTTTTGCGCTTTTAAACTTTCTTCTCTTTGATACCACCTCCTTATTGTCTTTGGTTGCAGAAGTTGGATTTGCACCACTCCACAAGCTAAAGAGACTTGTATGCTACTATTACACTACTCCTGCGATATATAAAAAAAGACAGAAAATAAATTTCCATCTTCTTAAACTAATTAATATTTTTAATATCCTGTTATTTCGTCTAATTCATAACTAGCTATACTGTTAGCATCTCCTGAACATAATGCTTCAAACTTCCATCTTCCGTTTGCTTCAAGTCCGCTGTTGTTTGCTAAACAGCTTCCTATAGTATTTCCATCTGCATCATATGCATTAAAGTTTATTTGTACATATGAATATTCTTTATCTGACTCGTTTTTTACATATCCATTAATGTAGTAAGTCATTCCATATTCATCAGCTTCACCTGAATGTCCATCTTCTAAAACTAGTTCATCAGTGTTTCCAGTAAGCTCAGTATCTAACTCTTCAGTACACCCTGTTAATGATAATGTAAAAATTAATGCAATTACTCCGAATAACACTTTTTTCACTTCTCACACCTCCTCACTACTACAAACTCCTGTACTAGCGAGTTCTTGGTTAGAGTATACCAAATTATTCCATTTTTTGCAATTCAATTTCTTTTTCTAGTTTCATTTCCTCTGATTGAACTAACTTACTACAATATATATCCATTGTTAATATTTCATCTGGTATTATTGCAAAACTTATATTTATTGCTCTTGTAAAATCTTTACTAATATCTTTTATTAGATCTTTATTTTTGCTTAATGTATAACACATATCATTTATTATTTCATCTATGTGTTCACTATATGGGAATCTGCTTTTTATTTCCATTTAATTACCTCCATAAAATAATCATTAACTATTTTTAATATATCTTCACTGTAACTAGCAATAAAGTCACTCATTATTTCATCGTTTAATTTAACTTGTAAAAATCCATAGGCTTCTATAAAGGCGTGTGATACTTCATGTATTAGTACATTTCTTTTGTTTTTCAAATCTAAATCATTCATTAAAAATATTTTTCTTTGTTTATAATCGCAAATTCCCCAATGATAGTCGTTATCATTGCCTATTAGATTCTGATTGTTACTTTCTACTTCTATTATTTCGTAATCGTAGTTTTTTACTTTTATTTTCATATTCTCTTTCTTCTCTTTCACATCTTTTGTTTCTAGGACAAAATTTGCAATTTGGATATTTCATGCAATATTCTTCTACCTTTTCATTTTTCATCTATTATCACCACATAATAAAAAGAGATATTTCTATCTCCTTAGGGGGTTCAGTGACATTCACTGTTCTGTGTTATTTTCACATTTTAATTATATCACGAAATTTTTCTATTTTTTTCTATTTTTTCTCTTATTATATCTAAAACTCTATATATGTTTTTTTCAGTATAATTTAACTCTCGTGCGATATGTTTTACTTTTTTATTATCAATGTATCGCATAACAAACACTTTTTCTTCTAACTCTTTCATTTCACGTATTGTGATTTCCATTTTTTTTAGATTATATTTTAACATATTAACTTCATTTTGCTTTAATTCTATTTCTTTATCTAAATCATATACTTCAGTTATATATTTTGCATAAGCATCTTCTTGTTTACCACCACTTGTAACTATTTCTTTTATTTGGCTAGCTTTGGGCATCATTTTTTCAAATAATATATTCTTTTTATTCTGTAATACATTTAACCTTATTTCTGCCACTTCTAATTCTTTTTGTGTGTCATAATAGTTCTTCATATATCCCTACTTTCTACAACCAAAACCTTAATTTTGCACAATATTTTTTATTTATTGTGCACTTTTAAATTTTGCTACAGTGTTCTGCACAATCTCTGCACCTTTTAATATTTTCTTATCAACTTAATAAACTGTATAAATAGCTTGTACAAGTCTTTTTTCTTAATCCTTGCATAAATTATCTTTCCTGTCTCTTTTTCTTCAAAATCTGCCTTAATTAGCTGTTCTAATAGCCAGTCTTCTGCTATTTCTAGATTTTCATTCATGATAACTCTCACATGACTCTAAATTAAACCTTAACTCAAATATCTCTTGTTCCATTTCTCCTATAATTTCATCTCTATTGTATACTTCTTCTTTATATGTATTATTCATACCTTTACATGTATTTAATTCTTCTTTATAACTATTTTTTACTACTACTGTTGTAATCAGTATTGTTATATATACTAAACATACTAATGTTACTACACTTGGTATTATGTATTTATTCATTATTTACCTCCATCATTTTAATTCTTTCAATTATTTTCTTTGCATATCTCTTTAATAAATAACTTTCTACTTTTTTATATAGTCCTAATTCTCTTAAAGATGTAATATTCTCAATATCTTTTTCTAACATATTAATTATTTTTTCTTTCATATTTACTCCTTTAGTTGGTATGTATGTTTACATACTTACTATTGTAATTACAATTGTAAGTATTATTTAATAAATAAGTATTTAGTAAATAAATTTATTTACTTATTTTGATATCATGATATCTATTTTATTTTTTCTAAATCAGTTCCTATACATATTGTTTTAGGATTATAATCTTCTGTTTCTTCCCAATAACTAACATTTTTTTTAGGTTTTTTCTTATAATAAGATAATGTCATACATTTTACTTCTTCAAAATTTAATGTATTTAATAATTCTATTAGTTCTTCCTTTGTCATCTAATCACACTCTATTATAAACACTTTCATAACATCATCTATTGCTTCTATATGCCCTTTTATTTCAATAGCATGTTCTTGATTAGTCGCACTGCAGAAATCTACTTCTAATTCATATTTTAGTTTTGCTAATAGATAATGTAATTTTGCATATTCTTCTTTATTCATATTATCTATTCTCCTTTAATTCCTTAATTGCAAAACAATATTCCTTTTTTATTTTAGGAAACCAAACAATAATTGGTTTTTCAAAATTTACATATTCAAAATCAGTAACAAACCCTTGTTCTCCTATTAAATTGTTGTATTGATCTAATCCATCGTTTTTAACTACCGTAACTTGTTCTCCTAGTAATTTTTTATATTTCTTATAATGTAATAATACATTTAAACATATTCCTAATCTTGTAAATACTTTGCCATTTTTATTTATCATATCTATTCTCCTTTATCTATATAAAATGTTCTTTAGTTTTAAATAATCTTCTATTTTTATACACACATAACTTTCTAATGTACTTTCTAAAAATTTATTTTCTATAATATTAATTATTTCTTTTTGTTGATTTTTTATTTGATGGCTATTTGATAGTTGTTTCTTTAATTCTTGATTTTCTTCTGCATATTCACATAGTTCCTCAGTACTTGCTTTAAATCCATCTTCTTTTATTCTTACATACATTCCCTCTTTTAATTCCATTACTTATTCCTACTTTCTATTTCTAAATTATTTAATTTTCTTCCTCAAATAAATCTTCATCATTTTTCATATTTTCCATAACTCCTATTATTTCAACAATTGTCTTTTCTTCTTTATTAAGATAATCATCAAAATACTTGTTAGGTGTGTAATAATCTAAACAATTAAGTTCATTTGCTAATTTGTTCATTAATTCTAGTGCATTTCTTAAATTTTCAATATTTTTTTCTATCTTTTTCATACTCTATAACCTTTCTATTTCGTTCATTTATTTTCTCCTATTATTTCTTTATATTTTGATAAAATTTCTTCAGGTATGTAACTAGCGTCTCGCCATGATAAAGTTAGTTCATTTATTTCATTTTCTAAATACTCTATAAACTCTTTTTGTTGAGTTTCCAACTGTAAAGTTTTACTTGATAGTTGCTCTTGCAAATTTTCTTTTTCTTCAACCAAATCATTATATTGTTCTTCTCCGACTTCAAGTTGTTTTTTTAATTCTTGGTTTTCTTCAAATAATGTTTTAATTAATTTTTGATTATTTTTATATTCAAATTTATAATCAATATAATCTTTTCCAACCCATTCACCAAAATCTGATACTTTTATATCTTCGTTTTCAAAGCCTTTAATTGTTTTCATTTATTCCACCTCTTTTAATATCTCTAATAGTTCGTGTTTGTTGGTTGTAATAGTTCCGTCAGTTACTGTGATTGCATGTTGTTCTATATATTTTATCGCTTTATCTATTACTTCTTTGTACTTTTGATTTTCTTCCTGTAATTCCTCATAAGTTTTGCTTATAACCTTTGGTATTCTTTTATGTAATCGGCAATAAATAGAACCATAATCTGCGTTTTCTAAACAAGTTTTTGATGTTTTACAATACTTGCAATTCTCATTCATTCTATTTCACTTCCTAATCTATCTTTTCTACTAAATCTGCTTTGATTAAGTCATCAACATCACTATAATAATTGGTTAAACTTTCATCTCCTATCCACCAAATAGGAACTCCACTCATAAATACAATAAAATCCTCATCTTTATAAGCGATAAAATATCCACAACCACTTTTTTTATAGTAAACTTCATCATCTTTTCCTATTTTTAGTTTTAATTCTTCTATTACATCATTCACTTTTAATTTCATAAAATCATGGTTTAATAAATCTTCTAACTTCCCTTTAAATATATATCTGTTTTCATATTCTTCTTGTTTTTTTAATATAGTTCCAAACAATCTTTCTTTTATCTTTAACATCTTATTTCACATTCCTATCTAATATTTCTAATAAATAATCTCTTTGTCTTTCTCTCATTAAAATAGTGTCATTATCTATTGGAACAAATTTTTCTACATATTCCCTAGCTTCCCTTATTATCTGTTCTTGTTGGTCTAACTGTTTTATTAAATTATTTTGATGTTCTTCATAATAGTCAATTATTCTTTCTAATTCTTCTAAATCCTTATAATTCAAAGGATAACTTAATTTAGCTTTCCAATTGTCTAATATGCATGTTTTCACAGTTAGATTTAATATTTCTTCTTTATTCATATCTATTACTCCTATTCTTTTGGCATTTCATAAACAACTACATTATTTATAAATTTTTGATTATTATAAAATATTTTTTGTATTTCATCTAATACTTCTAATGCTCTTTCTTTAGTTGAATATGAACCCAAGCACCAATCTCTATAAATAATTTCACAGCTTATATATTCATCTACTACTTCTTTATCAACATAAATTTCTATAAATTCATTTCTAAAATTTTCTTTTATTTGTCTTTCTTTAATTGTCTTGTATTTTATATATTCTCTTATGCTTAATGGTTCTTGAATCGGTGTTAATATTTCTCTGCTTTGACTTCTTATCCATAAATCCATATTCTAACCTCCTATATCATCCCTTATTAATTCTTCATAATTTTTATCTACTTCTACTAACTTTTTCCAAAATTTGTATAGCACCATTGCTATTGCTATTAATATTATTAATTTCATATTTACTTATCCTCCAATTCATCAAAATTTGTAAATATACTAGTTTGTCCATCGGCTGTTATTCCATTTAATCTGTTTACTGCTATTTTGTAATATTTAGGTTCTATTTCTATTCCAATGTATCTTCTTCCTGTTTCTTTACAAACTACACATGTTGTACCACTTCCACAAAAACAATCTAGAACTATACTGTCAGGTTGTGTAGCATGTAATATATGTTTCTTAACAAGTTCTAATGGTTTTATTGTTGGATGATCATATAAATCTTTATCAAATTTATTAATTGGGCTAGAGTACCATTTATTTTTGAGTTCATATCCATCATTAAGTTTTACTCCTTTTTCTCTAAAGTATAGACAATATTCTATATCTGGTAACCATTTATTGTTGCAACTTGGTGTTGGGTTGGTTTTATTCCATGTAAGAATTTCATATCTTATATTTTCATCATCAAAGTAATTTAAAACATCCCTAATTTGTAGTTTAGAACACCAAATAAATATATTTATTTTTTTCATTACTCTTTTAAACTCATCAAAAATTTTATAATCAATACCACTGCTTATTTTATTTAATTCTTTAGAATTTAACTTTTTGATTCTATGCGCTAATTTACTATTTCCACCGCCATGTTCATCAAATAAGTATGGTATATCAATATAAATACAATCTATACTTTTATCTGGAATTTTCTTAATTAGTTCATAACAATCTCCCAGGTGTATTTTATTTGTTTCTAACATAAACTTCCTCCCTAAAATTAAAAGCGAGAAAACTACTAAAACTCGCTGATAGATAAGGTAATTATGGAATTGTAGTTTTTTTATTTATCGGTATAGTCATTGATTTTAATTTTTACTTCTGGACTATCTACCTTAAATTTTTTTGGTATTAATCCCTCTTCTACTGCCATGTTTATTAAACTTGTATTGGCTAGTTTCAATATATTTATTTCTTCATTTCTTTCTCTTATAACATTTATTAGTTTTATTATCACTGTTATTAAGAGTGCTATTATAATTACCACAGTAAATCATCTTCATTAAAATCAAATTGGCTTTGAGTTTCTGTGTTATAACTCATTTCATCAAAAGGATCCTTTGAATTTCCTGGATTTATATTTTGGTTTGGTAATTCTCCTGTTAATGAACTTACTTCTTTTTTTCTGCTATCTAAAAATTGTACATTTTCTGTTATTACATTTGTTGTATAAATGTTTTTTTGACTTCTTTCATCGTAATATTTGTTAGTTGTTAATCTTCCTAGAACAGCTACTAAATTACCTTTAGTAAGGTATTTAAGTATATTTTCAGCTTGTTTTTTAAATGTTGTGCAATCTATAAAGTCTGTTTTCTTTTCTCCTCTTTCATTGGTATATTCTCTATCTACTGCTACTGTAAATCTGCAATATGTTTCTCCTGATGTTGTTGAGTATCTTGATGGTTCTTGGGTTAACCTTCCAATTACAAAAATTTTATTCATTGAGTACCTCCTAATCATTCCTTATATCGTATCTATCAATTATCATTACTACTTTTTTATTAATGTTACAGTTAGTTATATATTTTTGATATTTATTATTGGTATCGATTACACCAATAATTTTTACTAAATCATAATCATTCATATTTTCAACTATTGCATAATCTCCTATTTCAAATTCTTCATTATCATCTACAATCCAATGATAGTTTGTATTACAGTTATTAATCTTACCTACTATTAATCTTGTTTTGTTTTCCACTTTTTCTTCTGTTATTTCAATTGGTTTTCCCACAAATTGAAATGTATATTCTTTTTCGTTCATTGCTTATATCCTCCTTATTTTCTATTATTTTGCTTCCAAAATTGGTAACCCTGCTTCTGTAGGGATATAGATTGTATTTGCTTCATTTCCTGTCATACTTCTAACCCATAAATACTTTATATATGTATCTGTTAATTTACCGTTTTCTATTTCCATTGCCTTTGCCATACCTTTGGCCCTTTCAACTTCCGCTTCTGCATTTAATTTTTCTGCTTCTAAATTGGCTTTTGCTTCTTCTATTAATACTTGTTTAGAATATTCTGACTCTCTTAATTGAGCTTCTCCTTTTAGTCCCTTACTCCAAACACTATATTTCGGTATTATCCACATTAATAGTCCAACTACTAATCCTATAAAACTTGCAATTATAATTGCTATAACTGTATATCCTAATCCATTTAAATATCCATGATTATCTTTCATTATTTATTCCTCTTTTCTAATATTTTCTATAAACTAAATTATTTTTATCCCAATTTGGATAATGACTTTTTAAATACTTTTCCATTATTTTTAACATTTCTTGTCTTAAGCCTTTATGACCGTTGTCCAACAAATGATGATGAAACCTGCAAACTTCTATCCCATTTTCTTCTATCCCTAATCCCAACTTTGATTTAGGTATAAAGTGTGCTATATCGTTTACTATAAAATCTAGTGAGTTAGGATTAAATTTTTCCGTGTGATAACCTAATTTACAAAACAAACAAGTGTAATCATCACGAATTTGTATTTTTCTTACTGTTTCTTTATCAAATTTCAATAACTTTGTATATCCAGACATATTTCCCCCCTATTAATCTACTAAACTGTAACCTTTTTCAATACAATATCTAAAGTCAGTTACACCTTCAAAATATCCATAACTCATAGTATCCTTTCTGTTTCTTATATCAATATATCTATTAGTTACTTCTAGCAATAATTTATGCCCTTGATGTTTTATTTTAAAATATCTTCTGTCATACATTGTTTTATAAGGTATTTTAAAATCTTTTAATGTTTTTTCAACACTGTTTTTTCTTTGTTCTAATCTTGTCATATTTCCCTCCTACATCTCTGAATAAAAGAATTCTCCATCCTTTACTTCTAATCTAAAATTTGCATTCTCATTTAATGCTTTCAATGTTTCACTAGCCTTTATTAATTGATTTATTGCTCTTTTACGATAGTCTTTTGCTGATTCACGTATTTCATCTTCATTGTTAGTAAGTTTATATCCTCTATTTGAATGACAGATGTAGTAATCCATTTTATGTTCACAATATAATTTGTTATGTTTTTCAACAATATGTCTCCATTCTCTTTCGTGTATGTAAATACCGTTTTGTTTTAATTCTTTTAGAATGTCTTTTTTCTTTCTCCAGTCAAACAAATTTATCATTTCAAATATCATTTTTTACACATCCCTCTATCATTTGTTTAATACGGTTGTGATTATACAATTTCATGTTTGAATACATATTTTTCATTTGTTTTTTTATATTTTCGTATTGAGTTAATAATTGTAAATTTTTAATACTGTTATTAAAACTATTATTATCAATATGGTCTACCTGTAATTTACTGTTTTATTTTAACCCGAGGTATGTTTGAGCCATTAATCTATGAACATATACACGTTTCGCTTTTTTGTCTTTGTGTAACGTTATTTTTAAGTATTTTCCATTTTTACCATTTAAATATGGTTTTAATATTTTTTCACCAGTAATAAATTTTTTGCCATTCCATATTTTTATACGCTTAATTCTACCTGAATTACTAATTTGATATACACCCTCATATCCTTCAATATCTTTCCATTCTTCCCTCATTATTAACCTCTATATTCTCTTTCTAAAGTATTTTCCAAAACTTTAATCTGTAATTTAAGTGCATTAATACTCTCTAAATTAGCTTTATATATCGCCTCTTTTGATATCTCGTTAAACTTTGCTTTTGCTATTTCTTGTTTACCTCTTGCAACATCATAAGCAAGTGTTACAGGCATTCCCTCATCTCGTAATTTAACTAATTCTTGGGCTAATTTAATTCTGTAGTTTGTATATGCCTCTGCATAGTCATTTCCTGTTTTTCTAAGGGATTTTATACTTATATCTAGTTCTCTTTGTTTTTGGTTTAAATCGTTATATAAATCCAATTTAATCACCTAATTTTTCATAGGAAATATTATTTGTTTCCATAAATTTTCTTAATGTAATTAATTGCGATTTTGTTCCTGTTATTTTTAATTTAAATTCAAATACATTTTCATTTTCTTTTATTTCAACTTTTGGAATATTAATTGTATTTGCCGTTGAATCAATTTCAATTTCTTTTTGAATGGTTTTTTCTTGTTCTTCTATTTTTTTTGATTTTTCTGTTATTTGTAAAATTATTTCTTGAAATGACATGTAATTTAGTTTTTGAATAAAATCTTCTGCTTCTAATTTAATTTTTGTATTTTGATTAACTAATTCAACTTGTTTTTTAATTGCTTCTATATTTGCCTTTTCTTCGTTTTGTTGGGTTAATAAAACATCAATTTTATTTATTAAATCTTTTTCAATATCTTTCATTTCATAAGTTTTATTTAAATATCTTTCATCAAATTCAATAAGTGATTGATATTTATCTTCAAGTCCTTTTTCTTTTGATAATTTATCTAATAATGCAAATATTTCCTCTTTCTTTTTTTCTTTTCTTTCTTCTTCAAATGTTTTTATTTGAATATCAATTTTTTGACTAACTTCTGTATATAAGTTTTTAAGCACATCACATTTTGCTTTAAACTCTTTGATAGGCTCTGAAACTAATTTTTCTATTTCTTTTCTTTTATCATCAATTGCTTTTGCTTTTTTATTTAATTCTGCTCTCAATTTTGTATCAACATCTAATGTATCCTCAGTTACAATATAATTTTGATATTTTGATACATCCTCTTCTAATTGTTGCTTTATTTCTTCATATCCCTTAAATTCTATTTCTGGTAATTGTTTATTAATAATTTCTAATTCATTCATTAAAATATTTCCTCACTTTCTTTTTGCTTGATTTGTTCTTCTGCTTCTGCTATTTTCATTTCAATTTCTACAGCTAGTGTTGTAGGTATTGAATAAACATCTTTTACTTTGTAATACCTTAAAAATTTTTTTTCGTCTATTTTCAATTCAATTAAAGATTTTTTTATATCTTCTGCCCTTTCCTTTGAAATTAGTTCAACTTTCTCTACAGGTGTTTTTTCAACAATATCTTCTTCTGCAATATCTAGTGCATTTTGATACAAATATCTCTTTATGTATGTATTTTTACCACCTAAATTTTGAATTGGTTGTGCTCCACCTGTTCCATCTTTTCTAAGTCCTATTTTTACATCAGCTGTTGGCATTGCATAAATTACTATTTCATCTGTTTTATCTGAGTTTATTATTTTTAAAATTCCTTTTTCTTGTTCTATTTTTTCACCTTGATCTGTTATTTCAACCTTTTGTGGAATAATCTCAAAATGGCTAAATAATTTTAATTCGTTAAATATTTTTGTTATTTTTGGCAAAAAATCTTTTAACTCCATGTAAGTATAATTTGAATTTGTATTTTTTCCTGTTGCCTTAACACCTTGTTCTAATAATTTAACTTTTGCTAATTGTATTTTTTGATATATATTTAAATTTTTTGTATCTATATTTTCCATTTAATTTCCTCCTAAAAATATTTTCCATTGTCTATTTGTAAATTCATTTTGCTTAATTTCACCTTTAATTATTTTCCATACTATTGCATGTTTCTTTTGACTCTTTATCTCTTTAAATTTTTTTGTACTCATTTAAATCAACCCCAATACATAATCTTCATATCTATCTGGTTCTTCTTTTTCTTGTTGAAGTTCTTCTAATTTCTCTTCTAAGTTATGAATTGTACATTCCATGTCTTCTATGATTTCTACTATTTCTTCAATTGTATATAAATCTTTTTCTTTAAAATTTTCTAAGTTATAATCTTTTAAATTTATCATTTAAATTCCTCCAATAGATTTTCTATTTCTTGTTTTTCGTTATCAGTTAGTTCCTCTTTTTCAATTGATTTATTAAACCATTCAGGAACATTAAAAAACTTTTTTTCTTTTTTATTTATTTTTTCTTTTTTTATTCTATTATTCTTATATTCTTCTATTGTTGTTAGTTGTTTGTTAGTTGTTTGTTGGTCGTTTGTTACACTTTGATAAATATCATAATTATTTACCGTAATTATTGAGAATTTATTGGTTGTTTTGATTGTTAAATTTTTCGTTTTTTCTAATTTTTTTAGTGATGTTCTTATACACTGTGTTGAAAGCTTTAATTCCTCTGAAAGTTTCCTAACACTTGTAACAAAACTTCCTTTAGGAATGTCATATCCCTCAAATTTTCCATCTTTCCAATTTGCTTTTAACAAACAATGAATAAATACTGATTTAGTATTTGAATCTTTATACCATTCCCAACTTAAAAATTTTATATGTAATTTTACCCAACTATTGTTATTCATAAATTCACCTACTTAAATAACAATTTAATATCTTCTTTAATTTGTTTTATAGATACATTTTGAAGTATCAAATTTAGTGAAAATGCTAAACATGTATATACTGTTATTTCTGTTAATAAGTTCTCTAAACTAACTATTTTGTGGTTGAAAATTGACAAAATAGCTATTATAAGATATAATCCTAATATAATCTTTTTGATTAGAGAACTTCCCTTTTGGTGATTCGGGTGGTTCTTTTTTTTATTGCTCATGATTTCACCTCTTTTATTTGATATTTATACACTTCTGGAGTTATGTGGTAAGTCCATTTAGAACTTAGTTTTACCGCAAATCCAAACGGTAAACGTTCACGTTGTAATCCGATTCTAATAAATTGCTCTGTCATACCCGTTATTTTTGCAGCCTCTTTTACAGTTATTTTTTTCATTTGTAACTCCTTTCATTTGATTTTATTAACCCCCATGATAGTATCTTTTTTAGAAGAGAGGTTTTGAAATGGTTGATAATGATAAATTATTAGAATTTACTAAAGATATCGTTGTAGCAATGATAGAGAATCATTATATTTCTAATCTAACATCAAACAAGAACAATGATAATGTAATCAAAGCTACAGAAGAAATTTTTAATAAATTAAATGAATTAAATCAAAATCAAAAATTAGAAGACGTTTTATAACACCAACAAGATTAGATGCTAGTACTATCTAGTCTTTTATTTTTCTGCTTTAATAATTGTTATTGTAACTGTTCCGTCTGAATTTATTTTCATACTTGAATCTCCTTTTTTAATTAGCGATAATTATAATTAGTCGCTTTTGTAAATTCTTTTAATTTTTTAGTTACGTTATTTTCTGAATCAAATAATAGTTTTAATATTTCTATTTCGCACTCTTCGTAAGAATCTTGATTGTAAAACTTATTTATTAATTTTTGTCTTAAATCATCTAATGTATAATTTTTCTCTTTTGGTATTCTTACTACAATTTCATTTTCTATTTCTTCAAATTTCCAATTTTCCATACTTACTCTCCTATTCTTCTTTTTCATAAAATTTTGTCCAATCAAAATTCAAAACTTTTCCTATTTTTTGAGCTAAATCTGGACTTGGTCTACGAATACCATTCTCGATATGGCAAATATTTGTTTGTGTTACATCACATTCTTTTGCCAAATCCTCTTGTGAAATATTTTTTTGTAATCTAAGATCTATTAACCATGTCCTTTTCAATAAAAACACCTCCGTTCTATTTGAAAAAAATTACAAAATGTTATATAATATAGTTATCCAAAAAGGAAAGGAGGATTGCTAAAGGAAACTTTAGAACTAATTCTTGTAGGAGTCCATCTCTTTTATAGAAAGGGGGTGGAATAAAGAGAAAACTTTTAATAAAGTTATTGGAAGTCGTTTCCAGTTCTTTAATCACGGTTAATGTAACTGTTAATAACTTCAAAATAGAAAAGAAGTAATTTTTCTATTAGCTCTTGCCTACAATTCCTTTTTGAATATTGAATTTGAAATCAAGTAAGTTTACCAGACAGGCTTGATTTCTTTTTATACATCATCATTACCTTTTGTAATGACAATACAATATTATCATACCTTTTTGTTATAGTCAATACTTTTTTTAATTTTTATCTATTTTTTTATTACAATTTGTGATAACATGTTATCTAGGAGGGGAAATTATGATAATAAATGAATATAAAATGTTTGGAGATATTTTTAAAATGTTAAGAATGGAAAAAAACATTTCACAAGATAAAATAGCAGAAGAACTTGATGTTTCACAACCATTAATTGCAAAATGGGAAAGTCATCAATCTACTCCTGCTCCAGAAATGTTAGATTATATAGCTGATTATTTTGATGTTTCGGTTGACTACTTAATTGGCAGAAGCAAATATAGAAATTTAGAACATGATAATAGCGAAATAGATAATATTTTATTTAGTAAAGCTAAAGATTTATCAGATGAAGATAAAAAAGCAGTATTAGGAATAATAAATGCATTAAAGAAAGATATAGATAAAGAATTAGATAAATAAGCACAGCAGTATCGGTGCTTTAGGAGGTGTTGCTAGTGCTTATTAACTTATTAAGTGGCGAAGTTAATGAACAAGATTATCTTAACTATTACAATGCTAATATCATATATAAAAAGCTTCCTAGAAGAATATATGGTTTTCTACTTAAATATAGAGATGTGTGTTTAGTAGTTATCAATTGGAATTTATCAAAGGAAAATAAAAAAAGAGCTATTCTTCACGAATTTGCCCATTTAGAATTATGTCATTTAGATAAATGTATATTAGAATTTAGTATTGAAAATGTAGAAGATGAAGCTGATATGTATATTGAAAATATATTAAAATACATTGATGAAATAAATGAAAAATAAAAAAGTACAAAACAATTTATTTTTAAAAACTTGACAATTTTATTTTTATGTTATATCATAAATTCCACAAATTATATTTTACACTTTTTTTACAGTGTGGTATAATTTTAGTAATAATAGTATAGTTTTTATGTTATACTATTAATGACGGGAGGTAGTAGCCCCAGCCTAGCTTCGGCGACCTGAAAAGGTAAAACGAAAAATTGAAGACACTTAGCCCGATACAGATCGGGCAGCTACTATGTGGGATTTATCAAATGATAAATCCCTTTTTATTTTGAAAGGTAGTGCAGTATATGTTACAAAAATTAATCAATACATTTGAAGAATTAAAAAAATATATTTTTATTATTGATAGAGGACAAAAGGGTAGAATAATTATAAAATTTAGAGATGAAAATTTTTATCATTTAGTTGGACTACATAAAATACATTTTGATACTTTTCTACCAAGTTATATAAAAACTAAAGAAAAACAGTATAAACATATAAAAAAGAATATAGAAAAATATGATAATATTCTTAGAAATCAAATAGTAAAAAAAGATACGCTAAAATATAGGATTGAATGGTTTCCAAAACTATTAGATTTATTGAAAGATGAAAGCACTACATTATATAATCTAAAAGAAAAAGTACCAGGAAGTATGTATGATGGAGATTACGGTCTCTTAAAAATTTATGAAATTATGTATTGCTTATTAGGACTTAAAGAACTTAATAGTAACAATGATAAAATATATTGTGCTCCACAAAGTTTTATGGTAAATAATAGAGAAAATAGTTTGACAAAATATAAGGTACCTTTATATATGAATGAAATAATTTTTGTTCCAGCAGATGAATATGATATTGAAAATGAAATATATGTATGAAAAAACTCCTAACTGCGCCAACAGTTAAGAGTTAAGTATAGAAAAAATTATCTACCACGATAAATTGTTTTTCTATACTCTAAATTATAGCAAAATTTTATAAATTGTGCAATAAAAGGAGTGATATTATGAAGTTGCCTAATGGTTATGGTAGTATAAGTAAATTATCAGGAAAACGAAGATGCCCATATTGGGTATATATAACTGATGGATGGGACGAAAATGGCAAGCAAATTAGAAAAACGATAGGTTATGTAAAGTCAAGAACTGAAGGATTAAAATTACTTGCCGATTATCATGGAAATCCATATAATTTAGATTATAGAAATTTAACTTTCTCATATATTTGGGAAAATGGTGTTTTAAATCAATTGGAAGTACTTGTTGAACAAGGTAAAATGAGTGAAAGTAATTTAAAAGGGTTATCTTCTGTATATAAAAATCATTGTAAAAAACTTTATAATGATATTTTATTAGAATTAAAATATAAAAAAATGCAAACAATTATTGATGATAGTGATTTAGGATACACTGCAAAAGGAAATATTAAAACAGTATGCAAGAAAATCTTTGATTGTGCAATAAATGAATACGAGTTACCTATAGCAAATAACCCAGCTGATAAATTAAAGGTAGGAGAAAAGAAAAAATCTGATAAACATACTCCATTTACTGTTGAAGAGTTATCTATTCTTTGGGGATTACAGTATAATGATATAGTAAAATTAGCTTTAATTTTTGCATATAGTGGTACAAGGCCTAATGAAGTCTTCACAACGGAAAAAAACAATATTTTCATAGAAGATAATTACTTTATAACAGGTTCCAAAACAGAAGCTGGAAAAGATAGAATTATACCAATACATCCAAAAATTAAACATTTAATGGAATATTTCTATGATAAAGAGAACGATTATCCATTTACAAGTATTATAGATAAATTTAATTATGGAAAATTTAAAAGAAGATTTGATAAGTTAATGAATGAATTAAATTTTAATCATACACCATACGATGGTAGACATACATTCATAACAAAAATGAAAGACGCAGGTGCAGATGAATATATTTTAAAAAGAATTGTAGGTCACTCAATAACAGATATTACAGAAAAAATTTATACACACAGAAACGTAGAAAAACTATATAATGAGATATTAAAAATAGATTGAAAATTTGTCTGCTACTTGTCTGCTACGCACACGATTTTATACCATCTAGCACACATTCAAAAATATGAAAAACCCCATAAAATAAGGTTTTATGGGGTTTTATAAACAAAAAAATATTGGCAACTACCTATTTTCGCTTACACTATCGTCGGCGTGAAAGTGCTTAACTTCTGTGTTCGGGATGGGAACAGGTGTATCCACTTTGCTATCGTTACCAATAAAGAGAACATAGTTCTCTGAAAACAAGATAATGTGATTCACCAAATTAAATAGGGTTAAATCCTCGATCTATTAGTACTAGTCAGCTCAACATATCACTATGCTTCCACCTCTAGCCTATCAACCAGTTAGTCTTTCTGGGATCTTACTCATAAATGATGGGAAAATTCATCTTGAAGAGGGTTTCACGCTTAGATGCTTTCAGCGTTTATCCCTTCCACACATAGCTACTCTGCACTGCCACTGGCGTGACAACAGATACACCAGAGGTGTGTCCATCCCGGTCCTCTCGTACTAAGGACAGCACTTCTCAATTTTCCTACGCCCACGACGGATAGGGACCGAACTGTCTCACGACGTTCTGAACCCAGCTCGCGTGCCACTT
>CALVZF010000008.1 GCA_944372455.1 uncultured Bacilli bacterium | reverse complement strand
AAAAGAAAAAAATTGACTAATATTTTTTATTTGTTAAAATTGTATTAACTGGTGCGGTTGAGATTACAATTAAAAAAGACTAACATTTAGTCTTTTTTTTGTGGCTTATAAATAAAATTATATAGGTGATACCATGAAAATATTTAAAGATTTAAAAGAATATATAAATGATGATAACCCAAGAATAATAGTTTTTAACAATAAAATTTATATTTCTTATTATACAGAAATTAAATCTTTTGATTCAAATAAATTTATTCTTTCTTTAAAAGACAAAATTATTACTTTGAATGGTAAAAATATATCTATAAAGAAACTAACAAAAGATGAACTTTTAATAAGTGGAGAATTTGAAACAGTAGAATTTAGGTGAAAAGAATGAAAAATATTATCTTAGATAGATTTAAGAATACAGTAAAAGTAAAAATACATGGTAAAAACATAGATAGATTTATAAAAAGATTATACAAAAATCAAATTGAAATATTAAATCTTAGTAGAATAGATAGAAATACGATAATTATTACTATAAATTTGATAGATCACGATAAAGTATTAAAACTTAAATCAATATATGAAATGGATGATCTTGGTTATAATGGAATAATTAAATTTAAAAATTATTTATATAAAAATCGTTTTTTACTTATTTTTTTAATTGTAGGATACTTTATAATTTTATTTCTTTCAAATATTACTTTTGAGGTACAAGTAATTCATTCTAAACAAGATTTACGAAATTTAATAATTAATGAACTAGATAAATATAATATTAGAAAATATTCTTTTAAAAAAAGTTTTAAAGAGTTAAATAGAATTACTGATCAAATTTTAAAAAATAATAAAGATCAAATTGAATGGATGAGTATAGAAAATGTAGGAACTAAAGTTTTAGTAAAGGTAGAAGAAAGAAAATTAAATAGTGAAGCTAAGACTTATCCTAAACAAAATATAGTAGCCACTAGATCTGGAATAATTAAAAAAGTAGAAGCTAAACAAGGAGTTATAGTTAGAAATACTAATGATTATGTGAAAAAAGGAGATGTAGTTATTTCTGGAGAAATAATGGATACTTATGGTGAAAAACTTTTAAATACAGTAAGTGCGGAAGGTAAGGTTTATGCAGAAGTATGGTATACAGTAGATTTAGAATATCCTCTAATTTATAAAAAAGAAGTTAGTACTGGAAAAAGTAAAGATGTTTTAGAATTAAAATTATTTAATAAAAAAATTAGTTTGTTTGATTTTAATAAATATAAACATTCAAAAGATAAAGAAACAATTTTATTAAAGAGTAGTTTATTACCTATTCAATTTGTCAAAACTAAAAAAGAAGAAATAGAAGTTACAGATGATGTACTTATTTTAGAAGAAGGACTAATTGCTGCAAAAAAAGAAGCAAGAAGAAAAATTGAATCCAAACTTGATAAAGATGAATATATTATTAAAGAAAAAGATTTGTCTTTTTATCAAAAAGATAGTAAAATAGTAGCAGAGATATTTTTTAGTGTTTACGAAAATATTGGTAAAGCGTCTGAAATTATTGAAAGCGAAATAGAGGATAAGAAGGAAGAAGAATGATTAAGAATACAATAACAGATATTTTTTCTTATATTTGGCCTATGATGGTAATAGTTTTAACTATTTTATCTCAATTAAGAATTTTTTATTTAATATCAAATAAGAAAAAATTTAAACTGTATGAAGAGTTAGTAAATTTAAGTTTTATTATTTATATACTTTCACTTTTTTATTTAGTTACTTTTCAAGATGTTAATTATGGCACTTCTAATTTTACTCCCTTTAAAGAAATGTTTAGATATAGTTTTGGTAGCAGACTCTTCATTAAAAATGTGCTTGGAAATATCTTATTATTTGTTCCTTTAGGTTTTTACTGTGCTTATTATATTAAAGCTAAAAAAAATTATTTTTCATTTATTACAATTTTATTATCATCACTTACTATTGAATTTACCCAATTAAATATTGGAAGAACTTTTGATGTAGATGATATAATATTAAATGTAATTGGGGGAATTATAGGTTTTTTACTGTATAAATTTGGTAAACATTTACCAAGTTTTACCAAGAAGACTTGGTTTTTAAATTTAATTAGTATTTTAATTGTAATAGGTTTTAGTTTATATCTATTAAAAATATATCATATAGTAGTTTAAGGAGTGTTTATGAATACATTTGAAATAATTAATGAAACAGATGAAAAAATAGTTGAATTAAAAAAAATTAACGAACTTATAGATTTTGCTTTAAAAAAAGAAAAACTAGATAATGTGGAATTTAATATAATTATTGTTAATAATGAAAGAATCAAACAAATAAATAAAGAGTATAGAAATATAGATCGTGAAACTGATGTTATTAGTTTCGCACTAGAAGATTATAAAGATATTACTCTACCATATAGATTGCTTGGAGATATTTATATTTCAATTGATAAAGCAAAAAGTCAGGCAGTAGATTATGGACATTCATTATTAAGAGAACTAGGATTTTTAAGTATACACGGATTATTACATTTACTAGGATATGATCATATAAAAGAAGAAGAGGAAAAAGTAATGTTTACACGTCAGGAGGAAATTTTAAATGAATTTGGACTTACTAAAAAATAGAAAAAAACAAAGAAGTTTTAAAAGATTAATAAAAAGTTTTAAATACGCAGCTGAAGGATTTATATATACTTTAAAAAATGAACAAAACTTAATTGTTCATATTTGTACTGCAGTAATCGCTATTATTTTTGGTTTAATTTTTAGAATATCAATAGTTGAATGGCTTTTTATTTTGATAATAATTGGACTAGTATTTTGTTCAGAACTTATTAATACTTCTATTGAAGCTTTAGTAGATTTAGTTTCACCAGAAAAACATCCACTGGCAAAAATCGCTAAGGATGCAGCCGCTGGTGCGGTATTATGTCTTTGTGCGGTAGCTTTAATTGGAGGCTTAATCATTTTTGTTCCCAAAATTATAGGAATCTTTTTATAGATAGAAGGTGCTTTGATGTTTGAAAAATTAAAACAATTATTAAACAATTCTTATGCTCCTTACTCAGGATTTAAAGTAGCTTCTATATTAGTTACTAAAGATGGAAAAGAATTTAATGGAGTAAATGTAGAAAATGCTAGTTATAGCGCTTCTATTTGCAGTGAAAGAAGTGCAATTGTTAATGCGATAAGTAATGGATATAAAAAACACAGTTTTGAAAGATTATACTTAATTGTAAATAGTGATAAAATTTCTTTTCCGTGTCATCAATGTAGACAAGTTTTTGTGGAATTTTTTAAAGATGATATGGAAGTAGTTTGTTATAATAAAAATGGGGATTATAAAATATTAAAAGTAAGTGATTTATGTACATATTCATTTAATAATGAGGATCTATTATGAAAAGTGGATTTGTTAGCATAATAGGAAGGCCAAATGTAGGTAAATCCACACTTTTAAATAGTATTATTGGTAAAAAAATTGCGATTACCTCTAATAAAGCTCAAACTACTAGAAATATTATTCAAGGAATATATAATGATAGTGATACACAAATAGTGTTTATTGATACTCCAGGTATACATAAACCAAAATACAAATTAGGTAAATATTTAAATAAACAATCTTACGTTATGATGGATGATGTAGATGTCATAATTTTAATGGTAGACGCTACCAAAAGTTTAGGTACTGGAGATAAGTTTGTTATTGAAAGATTAAAGCAAACTAATAAAAAAGTAATTTTAGTGATTAATAAAATAGATAAAATTAGTAATGAAGAAATTTTAAGAAAGATAGAAGAATATAAAGATTTATATGATTTTAGTGAAATTGTGCCACTATCTAGTTTAAAAAATAAAAATGTAGACACTCTTATAGAAGTTTTAAAAAAATATTTAACTGATGAAATTAAATATTATGATAATGAAATTATTACTAATGTAAAACCTTCTTTTATAATTGCAGAATACGTAAGAGAAAAAGTATTAGAACTTACAAATGAAGAAGTTCCTCATTCTGTAAATTGTGTAGTAGAAGCAATGGACTATAAAAAAAATATTGTAGATATAAAGGTTTGCATAATAGTAGATAGAGATAATTTAAAAAAAATAATAATTGGAAAAAATGGTGCTATGTTAAAAGAAATTGGTAGTAGATCTAGATTTGATATTGAAAAATATTTAGGTAAAAAAGTATATTTAGAACTATATGTAAAAAGCATTAAAAATTGGAGAGATAAAGAAAAATATTTACAAGAATTTGGTTTTAAAGAATATGAATAAAAAATAATTTTTTCACCCAATATATTAATGAGGTGAGTTACATGCAAAAAGAACTAGCATGGGAATTATTTTGTAAAACGGGAAAAATAGAATATTATATAGCTTATAAAAAGTTTGAAAATAATTAGGAAAAGATGTGATTTATTATATGGAAATTAAAGATGTTACTGGAATTGTTATAACTGAACTTCCATATTCTGAATCAAGTAAAATTTTAAATATTATAACAAGAGAATATGGAGTAATAGGAGTTATGGCTAAGGGAGCAGCTAAGTTAAAAAGTAAGCTTAGAGCAGGAGCAAGTAAACTAACTTATGCTAAATTCCAAATATATTATAATGACAAAGGATTATCAAATTTAACAGGTATAGATATAATTGATAATCTTAAAAATATTAAAACTGATATTACAAAAATTAGTTTTGCTTGTTATATATTAGAATTAGTAAAACAAGTAATGAAACATGAATATAACGAAAATATTTATGATATTTTAATAGCAAGTATTTTAAAAATAGAAGAAGGATACGATCCTCAAGTAATTACTAATATCTTAGAACTTAAAATGTTAGAATATTTAGGAGTTAAACCTATAATAGATAGTTGTGCTACTTGTGGTAATAAAACCAATATAATCACTATTTCGGGTGATAGAGGTGGATATCTTTGTTCCAATTGTAGACAAAATGAATATATTGTAAGCGATAAAACTATTAAGTTAATTAGAATGTTTTATTATGTAGATATTTCTAAAATTAGTAAATTAGATATTAGTAAAGAATCAAAAAGAGAAATAGATATGTTTATTAGTGAATATTATGATAGATATACAGGACTATATTTAAAAAGTAAAAGTTTTATTAAAGATTTAGAAAAATTACAAAAAGTAAAATAAAATATGTAAAAGTATTGACTAGAAAAACGTTTATTAATATAATAAGATACATATTTTATATTTATTGATGCGATGATAAGGATTGGAACCCTTTAGCACTTTCAGATAAGAGATTCGTTTAGAATAAGTAGAGTGGAACCGCGGAATTATTTTCGTCTCTATACTTATTTTAAACTTTTTTTAATTAAAGGAGAAAAAACAAATGAAAGATAGAAAATTATATAGTCCAACCAAAAGATACTTTTCTAAGGTAGTAAATATGGAACTAGGTTATGATATTGATTATGGTTATACTAATTTTAATGATATGAAATTTAATCAATATTTAGATATCTCATATTATAATGAACATGTTAAACATATAGAAAAACTAGAAAATCAATATTATAAAATTGAACAATTAATACTAGAAGAAACCCAAGATAAATCTCAACAAACTGTTTTCACAGCTATACTCTGTATGTATTTATCAAGTTTAAAGGATATTAGTTTTGTTACTATTCAAATGCCAAGCTACGAATATATTAACGGATGTCAAATGACTCCTTATATATTAAATATTCGTTCAAAAAGTCAAAGTATTAAGTTATTTTTATATAATGAAATTTATGATACAAGCCTAGATTATTTTTTTAATATTCTTAGAATTAAAATTGATAATGATTTAAAAAAATTATATAATATAAACAGTACTGATATTAGAAAAATCATTATTAAAAAATCTTTATATATGTTAGAATGGGAATTAAAAAATTTACCAAAGAGAAAAGAAAAAGACTTAATTTTATCAATTCCTGAAAATGCTCCTAATCAATTTTATAAAATAGTCGGTGAAGATATTTCTTTTTTCAAAATTATAAGAGATTTTTATAATGATAATTTTAATAATTTAGATTCAGTAGATTTTACAAATGAGCACGGTATAATAAATTTTTCAAATAACAAAAGTATAATTTTTGAAAATAAAAAATTTATAGATAATATAGATTATTTTTTAGAAAATGTAAGAAATGATCTTATAACTAAAAAACTAGAAAAGAAGGGAAGAAGTTATTAATGAAAGAAGTTTCAATGGAAAAAATAGTTAATTTGTGTAAACAATATGGTTTTATTTACCAAGGTAGTGAAATTTATGGTGGATTATCAAATACTTTTGATTATGGCCCACTAGGTGTGTTATTTAAAAACAATATTAAAAATGCCTGGTTTAAAAGATTTATTCAGGAAAATCCATATAATGTAGGATTAGATAGTGCAATTTTGATGAATACTAAGGTTTGGGAAGCAAGTGGACATATTTCTACTTTTAGCGATCCATTGATTGATTGTAAAAGTTGTAAAACTAGACATAGAGCAGATAAACTAATTGAAGATTATTCTAACGGACATATAGAAGCAGGAGGATGGTCCAACGAAAAGTTAATGGATTATATTAAAGAACACAAAATTAAATGTCCTAATTGTGGTAAATTAGATTATACTGATATCAGACAATTCAATTTAATGTTTAAAACTTTTCAAGGAGTAACAGAAGATGCTAAAAATACAATTTATTTAAGACCTGAAACTGCTCAAGGAATTTTTACTAATTTCTTAAACGTTCAAAGAAGTATGAGATTAAAAATTCCATTTGGAATTGCCCAAATAGGTAAAAGTTTTAGAAATGAAATTACTCCAGGAAATTTTATCTTTAGAGTTAGAGAATTTGAACAAATGGAACTTGAATTTTTCTGTAAACCTGGAACAGAATTAGAATGGTTTAATTACTATAAAAATTATTGTAAAAAATGGTTACTAGATTTAGGAATTAAAGAAGAAAAGTTAAGACTTAGAGATCATTCTAAAGAAGAACTTAGTTTCTATAGTAATGCAACTACAGATTTTGAATTTAAATTCCCATTTGGATGGGGCGAACTATGGGGAATAGCTAGTAGAACAAATTATGACTTATCTAAACACCAAGAATATTCTAAACAAAGCATGGAATATCTTGACCCTGAAACTAATGAAAAATATATTCCTTATGTAATAGAACCTAGTTTAGGAGTGGATAGATGTGTATTATCATTTTTATGTAATGCTTATGAAGAAGAACAATTAGAAAATGAAACTAGAGAAGTATTACATTTACATCCCGCACTTGCACCTTATAAAGCTACAATTTTACCATTAGCTAAAAAATATCATTCTACCAGAGCTAATGAAATATATACTAATTTATCTAAATATTTCATGATAGGATATGATGAAACAGGTTCAATAGGTAAAAGATATAGGAGACAAGATGTTATTGGAACTCCATTTTGTATTACAATAGATGATGAAACATTAAATAATGATACAGTTACTATAAGAAATAGAGATACAATGAAACAAGAAATAGTAAAAGTTTCAGAACTTAAAAATTATATTGAAGAAAAATTAAATTTTTAGTGTATATTCTTTTAAAATATTCATATAATAATAATGAACTTCCTAGTTGACTGAGTTTTTACTCAATAGGGAGTTCATTTTTTTAATAAATTTACATAAAACGACAAAATTTGACAAATGAATAGTATAAAATACATACCCCGAGAGGGGAAAATATTATGAAGTGTAGAAAATTAGAGGACTATCAATTAAAATGTTTTCAAAAAAAATTTAAAACTAGATGTAAAGATATAATTTTATGTGTAGATGATGATTATAAAAAAGCATTCTATATTAAAAATAATCTTACTAAATTTAATATTAATTATAATTATGCAGTTATGTATTTCTAAAATAAAATAGCCTTTACATTATGTAAAGACTATTTTTAATTCATTATGGCGGAGAAGGAGGGATTTGAACCCTCGCACCAGTTTCCCAGTCTACACCCTTAGCAGGGGCGCCTCTTCAGCCTCTTGAGTACTTCTCCAAGTTACTTAATATTTTATCATAACTATTTAATAATATCAATTATAAATTTAATTTTTTTTTAATTAAAGTAGTTTTTTTAATAATAATTATGTATAATTATATTTAGAAGGTGGTTTTATGATTATATTAAATGAATTTGAAACAGACAGCATTTTCAAAATTAAAAAAATATATAGAAATAATGTATTTGCAGGAATTGTAAATTCTGATTCTATACTTCATAATAAAGCTTCAAAAAGAAAAATTCTATTTTCTTTGAATGAAGAAAATAGAGCTAATGACTTATTATTTAATTCACCACATTATAAAATAAATATGAATCAACAAATAAGTATACATGATGTAATTGAACTTAAGTCATTATTAGAATTTTTTAACTTTGATAAAGTAGTTGATGATAAAAACATTAAAAAAATATATGATTTTTTTCTTTGGAAAAATAGTGACTTTTTAAAAAAAAATTATTCTCATTTACCAATTAAATATGAAGGATATAGTATCTTAAAAAGTATTGCACAAGAAAGTGGATATCCACTTTTAAAAGAAAAATTAATGTATCCAGAATATTCATTTGAACCAAAAGTAAAAATTAAAAGCAAAAAAATATAATTCTAAAAAAATTCTAGTTTTTTCTAGAATTTTTTATCATTATTGAAAAATTATTGTCTAACCATTTCTAAAATCAAATATATATTGTATAATATTTTTATAAGTTAGGAGTGATAATATGTACATCCCATTACAAGTAAAAAGTAATTACTCACTTCTATCTAGTTTAGTTACTATAAAAAAGCTTATTAAAAAATGTAAGGAATATAATATCACTTCAGTAGCAATTACAGATTTTAATATGTCCTATGTAATGGAGTTTTACACGGAATGTATTAAAAATAATATAAAACCAATAATTGGATTAGAAATTTTATTAAAAGATAAGAAAGAAAACGAAAAAAAAATACTTTTATATGCAATGAATAATTTAGGTTATGAAAATTTAATTAAATTATCAACTATTCAATCTGAAAGAATAGTAACTGGAAAAGATTTATTAAAATATAAAGAAAATTTGATATGTGTAGTACCTTACTTAAGTTCTTCAATTTATAAAGATCTTAAAAAAATTTTTAAAATTATATTTATTGGATATTCAAATAAACAAGAAGCTAATGATTTAATGAATCTTAAAAATACAGTATTCATTAATGAAGTTTTATTTTTAGAAGAGAAAGAGGGTAAATATTTAAATTATGCCTATCTTATACGTGATGGAAAAAAAGAAAGTGATGGAATTACCTACAAATTTTTAAATCATCATTTATTAAATTTAGAAGAAGTAAAAAAAGTAACTCAAGATTTTTCCAATATGTATAAAATAAATGAAATGTGTAATGTAAAATTTGAAAAGCAAAATAAACCATTACTTCCTAAATACAGAAAAGAAAATGACGAATATGAATATTTATCAAAGCTTTGTAAATTAGGACTTAAAAAAAGAATTAATAGTGATGATAAAAAAATATATATTGAAAGATTAACTTATGAATTAAATATAATAAAAAATATGGGATTTTGTAATTACTTTTTAGTAGTTTACGACTTTATTAAGTTTGCTAAAAAAAATAATATTTTAGTAGGACCAGGTAGAGGAAGTGCGGCAGGAAGTTTAGTATCATACTGTCTAGGAATAACTGATATTGATCCTATAAAATATAATCTATTATTTGAGCGTTTTCTTAATCCAGAACGTGTAACAATGCCAGATATAGATACAGATTTTCAATATGATAGACGTGATGAAGTAGTTAAATATTGTATTAAAAAATATGGAATTAAAAATGTAGCAAATATTATCACTTATGGCACACTAGGTGCAAAACAAGTTATAAGAGATGTTTCACGTGTATTAGATTTACCTACAAAATTAATTGATAGAGTAGTTAAATTATTAGAAGATAAAAAAACTTTAAAAGAAGTTTATGAAAGTAATAATAATTTTAAAAATTTAATTAATTCTACTAACGATTTAAAAAAGCTTTATGAAATTTCTAGTAATTTAGAAGGATTAAGAAGACATACAAGCATTCATGCGGCAGGAATTGTCATGTCAGAAAAACCACTTGATACTATTATTCCCTTAGTTAAAAATAATGACAATTATCTTACTGGATATACAATGGAATATCTTGAAGATTTAGGATTATTAAAAATGGATTTTTTAGGACTTAAAAATTTAACTATTATAAGTGATGTTAAAACTGAAATAGAAAAAAATGAAAATATTAAGTTAGATTTAAATAATTTAGATTTAGCTGATAAAAAAACTCTTTATATATTTTATTCAGTTAATACGGAAGGAATTTTTCAATTTGAATCTTCTGGAATGAAAAGTTTTTTAAAACAATTAAAAGTTAATTCATTTAACGATATAGTAGCTGCTATTGCGCTTTTTAGACCAGGACCAATGGATAATATTCCGCATTATATTAAAAGAAAACAAGGGAAGGAAAAGATTGATTATATTAATGATAGCCTAGAAGAAATTTTAAAACCTACTTATGGAATTATGATTTACCAAGAACAAATCATGCAAATCGCTAATGTTATGGCAGGATATAGTTTAGGAGAAGCAGATATATTAAGACGAGCAATGTCTAAAAAGAAATATGAAATATTAGAAAAGGAAAAAGAAAAATTTATTAATCAAAGCATAGAAAAAGGTTATACTTTAGAAGAAGCTACTAAAGTATATGAATTAATTTTAAAATTTGCAAATTATGGATTTAACAAATCACATTCAGTAGCATATTCTATGATTTCTTATCAAATGGCATATTTAAAAGCACATTATCCTAAATATTTTATCGCAAACTTACTTAATAGTGTAATTGGTAGTGAAATTAAAACTAAAGACTATCTGTTAGAAGCTAAATTAAATAAAATAAAAATTCTAACTCCAGATATAAATCTTTCAACAAATAAATATGTTGCTACAAAAGAAGGAATAGTTTGTCCATTATCAATTATAAAAAATATTGGAGGATTAGTAACCAACGAAATTTTAAAAGAAAGAGAAAAAGGGAGTTTTAATGATTTTATTAATTTTGTCAAAAGGACTTATAGTCAAACTATAAATAAAAAAGTAATTGAGACTTTAATAGTTGCAGGTTGCTTTAAATCATTTAATTTAAATACTAAAACCCTTTTAAATAATTTAGATTTAATTATAAATTATGCTGAATTAGTTAAAGATTTAGATGAATCATTAGTAGATAAACCAGAAATAGAACAATTTGAAGAATATAATGATGAAGAACTTATAAAAAATGAACGTAATGTTTACGGTTTTTATCTTTCTATTCACCCACTAGATAAATATAATAAAGAAAATAGTTTAAAAATTAGTAATTTATCTAAATATATAAATAAAAATATTGATATTAATTTAATACTAATTTCCAAAAAAGAAATAGAAACAAAAAAGAAAGATAAGATGGCTTTTTACAAGTGCGAAGATGAATATAATACTATTGATTTAACTTTATTTCCTAATGTATATGAACTTTATAAAGAGATTCCTTGTAACACTATATTAAACATAAAAGGTAGAGTAGATAACAGAAATGACAAGATACAAATAATTGCGGATCAAATTACTATTTTGTAAAAATATAAGGCTAATTAGGTTGTAATAAATTTTTATAAATGATAAAATATATTTGAAAGATGGTGAAGATATGAGTTCTGAAACAACACATTTATTTGATGTAGAAGAAATAAATGAAGCAGTAGTAGATGTGACATTAAACGAGGTTTACGATGCGCTTTTAGAAAGAGGATACAATCCAATAAATCAACTAGTAGGCTATTTAATGAGTGGAGATCCAGGATATATTTCAAGCCATAAAGAAGCTAGAAATAAAATTATGAAATTGGATAGAACCAAAATAATAGAAATGATGGTTCGTAATTATATGAATAAAGACAAATGAAATATATAGGTTTAGATTTAGGAACTAAAACTTTAGGTATTGCGATAAGTGATAATAATGGAATTATTGCGCTTCCTTATGAAGTTTTTACAATAGATGATAAAAATTATAAGGCAACAATAGAAAAACTAAAAGGATTAATAATAGAAGAACAAATCCAAAAAATAGTACTTGGATTACCTAAAAATATGAACAATACTATCGGAGAAAGAGCTTTAAAAACACTTGATTTTAAAGAAATGTTAGAAAAAGAATTAAACTTGGAAGTAATTATGCAAGATGAAAGATTATCTACCGTTTCACAAGAAAAATTTTTAATTAGTAATAATGTAAGTAGAAAAAAAAGAAAACAAGTTATTGATAAGATGGCTGCGCAAGTCATATTACAGTCATTTTTAGATAGCGCAAATAAAGAAAAGGAGAATTAGAATGGAAGAACAAAATAATAAGTTTGTAGTAATAAATGATGAAGGCAAAGAAATAGAATGTGAAATTTTATTTACTTTTGAATCTGAAGAAACTAAGAAAAATTATATAGTATACACTGATAACAGCAAAGATGAAATAGGAAATATCAAAGTATATGCTTCAATATATGATCCAAGTTGTAAAACTACTAAATTAGATCCAATTGAAACTGAAAAAGAATGGAATATTATTGAAAATATTTTAGAAACACTACAAGATGAAAATAAGAAAGATAAAGAAGAAGGGGAAAACGAGTAATTCTCGTTTTTATATTTGTAGTACATGAGAAAATTAAGAAATATAGCATTGTTATTGGTTGCATTTTTTCTAACTTTAATAATTTCTCTAAGTCTTTTATATAAATATGGAATTGGTAGTGTTGATAGTAAAAATGATAAAGTAATTTTAGTTGAAATAAAAGAAGGCAATACTTCTTCTGAAATTTCCCAAATTTTAAAAGAAAAAAAATTAATTAGAAGTGAAATAATATTTAAAGTATATCTAAAATTAAATGATATAAAAGATTTAAAAGGTGGATACTTTGAATTAAAGCAAAATATGAATTTGGAAGAAATAGTAAATAAAATTAGGAAAGGGGACACAGTTAATCCTAATGCCATTACTGTACTTTTTAAAGAAGGATTAAATATTAGACAAATAGCTTCTGTAATTGAAGAAAACACAGATAATACTAAAGACGAATTTTTAAAAGCTATGACTGATGAAGAATATATAGAAACTTTAATTGAAAAATATTGGTTTTTAGATGAAGAAATTATAAATCCGAATATTTACTATCCATTAGAAGGTTACTTATATCCAAATACCTATACTTTTGAAGATAAAAAAGTAAGTATCCAAGATATTGTAAGCAAAATGCTTGACGAAACAGACATGAGACTTAGTAAATATAAAAAAGATATTGAAAACAGTAAATATAGTATACATGAACTAATGACCCTTGCTTCTATTGCAGAATTAGAAGGAATAGATCAAGATGATAGAAAAAATATTATAGGTGTTTTCCAAAATAGAATAGCTAAAAATATGAATATAGGTAGTGATGTAACTACTTATTATGCATTTAAAGTAGATATGAGTGAAAGAGATTTAACCACTAAAGAAATAAATACTTATAATGCTTACAATACAAGAGGTCCAAATATGAAAGGAAAACTTCCAGTCGGACCAGTATCTAATCCTAGTAAAGATGCAATAGAAGCTGCAATTTACCCTAATGATAATGACTATTTATATTTTGTGGCGGATAAAAATAGAGATGTATATTTTACTAAAACTCAAACTGAACATGATAATAAAATTCAAGAATTAAAAGATAAAGGATTATGGTTTACATGGTAGATCAAATAAAGATAATTGAAAAGTATGCAAAAGAAAATAATATACCAATAATCCAAAAAGAAGGAATAAATTTTATTAATAATTATATTAAAAATAATCAAATTAAAAATATTTTAGAAATAGGTAGTGCGATTGGTTATTCAGCAATTAAAATGGCTCTAATTTGTAATGATATTAAGGTAACTACTATTGAAAGAGATGTTTTAAGATATGATGAAGCTATTAAAAACATTAAAACTTTAAACTTAGAAAATAGAATAGAAATACATAATATAGATGCCTTTGTATATGAAGATAAAAGAAAATACGATATGATTTTTATAGATGCTGCTAAGGCACAATATATTAAATTTTTTGAAAAATTTAAAAATAATTTAAATCCAAATGGAGTAATCATATCTGATAATCTAAAATTTCATGGTTTAGTTGAACATATTGAGAACACTAAAAATAAAAATACTATTCAATTAGTAAATAAAATAAAAAAATATATCATTTTTTTAAAAGAAAATAAAGAATTTAAAACATCCTTTTATGATGTAGGAGACGGAATAAGTATATCTAAAAAGATATAGTTATTCTTTTTATTTTATGTTATACTATATATATAGTAGAAACGGTGGGATAATTATGAAAATAAGCAAAAATGGCTTTACTCTAATAGAACTTTTAGCAACTATTACTATAATGTTAATAATAACTACACTTGTTACTACGTCAATTCTAAGTATTAAAAATAAGAATACCAATAAACAATATAATGAATACATAAATCAATTTGTTGCAGAAGCTAAAAATTATACCAAAGATAATAAAAACCTTGTAATTGAAAATATAAACACTACCGGATATTATAATATTTCATTAAAAATGTTATATGATGGAAATTACTTAGATGATATTCCTATAAATCCTAATACCAATGAAAAGTTTAGTTCTAATAGTGGTGTCAAAATCACTAGAGTAAATGAAAATTTAGAATATCAGTATATAGAAAATTTATCATAAATAATAATATATAGGTGATTAATATGAAGAAAGAAAAAAATGGTTTTATAATTTCTAGTACTTTGTATGCTTTAGTTATAGTAATGATTTTGATGGTATTTTATATATTATATTTTTTAATTAGTGGAAAAAACAGTTATAATTATATTTCAAAGAGTGCGAGTAATACCATTAATGAAATTGATAATTATGAAAATCCTTTCACAGAAAAAATATTTTTGTATAGTACTATATACACAGATAACGATAATACTGATACTTATAGAGAAAAAATTGAAAATCTAGATCACGAAATAGAAGAAGCACTAAAAGAGCAAAACAATGAATCTACACTTGAATCCAATATAAATATGTTTTCAAGTGATTCTACATATAGTGAAACTTATGATTATAAAAAAGTTAATATAGTTGCTACTACTGTTAATGATTATTATGCTAATCATAATCAGTATCTTGTTTTTAAGCAAACTTTTAAAGAATCTCCATATTATTATTTTTTTACAATATATGATGTTAATTTAGATAAAGAGGTTGGAAGATTTTATTCAAATCACTATGCTGGTTTAAAATTTACTAGTGATAACACGTTCAAAGTAATTACATATAGACAGTGGACATCAGATATATTTACAAATGCTGACCGCTATTGTACAGGTACCTGCTGTGGTAATATAGAAGTAGAAACTTATAAGATAGATGATGACGGATCATATAATCTTACAGATAGAGATATAGCAACATATTCAAATAAAAATAACCAAAAAGGAAGCTGTACAACTCATAATGAATATTACAGTTATTTTCAAAATCAGCCAACACTTCAAAGTGAAGAAGGTTATATAAGTAATTATGCTTGTAAAAATGATGGTGAACCAGAAAATTGTGCAATGATTAGCAGCGAAGAATTAGCAAACAATGGTCTTACGAGAAGCAATTTAATTGACGTGTTTAAATCTAAAGGATGGGTAACAGATTCTGGACGTGCAAGTGTATACTGTGAAAATGATATATTATTTAAGTCAGCTGATGGAAAAATAGGGACACTTATTACCAGTCATTATGACGATTATTCTATTATTTGGAAATATAAAGTTAATGATTCAAACAAAGAAATCAATTTAAATTTTAATCCAACTCCAAAACAAAATAATTACAAAGACAAATATTATTTTGCTTACATAGAAATTAATAAAACAAATACTACTGGTGATGATACATATAATTTTAATTTTAATACATCAATTGATAGTCCACTAAATGAATATGTACCATTAATTTATGTATACATAGATCCTCAAATTGAAGAAGAAAAACAAGAAGTACTGAAAAAAACAATGGATAATTCATTTAAAGTAGCTCCTACTTATTATGACACTAATAATATTGATAATGCTATTAACGATGCTAAAAATAAAATTTTGAATATTAATGGAATAACTGAATAGGTGATAAAAATGAATAAAAAAGGATTTACTCTCGTAGAGTTATTATCGGTAATTGCATTATTATTATTAATCTCAGCTGTTATTTTTCCATCATTAAGTGCAATATTAAGCAAAAATAAAAATAAAATAAGTACTCAATTAGCAACTTCCCTTGAAAATAGTGCTCAAATATATGTTGAAGATAAAGAACTTAGTGATACTTCAATAGATGCCGTTGAAAATGGTAATCTTTGTGTTACTTTAGATGAATTAATAGAAGTAGGATTAATTGATAATCCGATCATAGATCCTAGTACCAAAAAAGAAGTTGTTCTAGATGACTATGTTATTAAAGTATCAAAATCTGGTAATAGTTACAAATATGAATATACTGAAAAAGATTTAAATTGTAAAACTGTGCAATTTAAACAAAATGATGATGAATACTATGAAGATCTTAATGAAGGTAGTACTAATAATATATTATTAAATGATCCTAATATTCCAATTGTACCAGATGATACTAGTAATGCAAATAATCCTGAGTTAGGAGATTACATGATTCCTGTTGTATATAGTGAAGAAGAAAACACTTGGATAGCAACTACTACCAAAAGATGGTACAACTATTCTAAGCAACAATGGGCTAATGCAGTTACTGTTAAAGAGGAATATCGTGATAATTGGTTTGATGAATATGGACAACTGAAAAAAGAAAAGCTTGGAGAAAAAATTAATGTGAAAATGATGAACAGTATGTGGGTCTGGATTCCAAGATATGAATATAGAAAGAATGCGTATAAATATTTAGGTGGAGAAAGTAAAGATAACTTAGGAAAATTTGATATTAGATTTATAAACAAAGAACAAACTAATCCTACAAATTCTTCTTTTGTTATTAATGAAGCATTTACCTTTGGAGATAAAGAATTAGCTGGTTTTTGGATGAGTAAATTTGATGCTGGTTTTTATGATGATAATACCACTCACACTATAAATAATTTTTTAATAAGACCAGATTGTGAAGCCATAACTTCAAATAATCCTAATACACTAAATAGTACTAATTTTGTTCAGACCTACTTTAATGCTGCACACAATATGACAGCTGATCAAAACGTTTATGGATTTACAACAAGTGTAGATACTCATTTAATTAAAAACACTGAATGGGGAGCAGTAATATATTTAGCATATTCTGATTATGGGTTTAAAGGTAACAAAAAATTTAATTTAGAAGAGATCTATACTAATAATAGTAAAACTACCCACATAACTGGTAGGAGTAGCGGGGGGGAAAGCGATAATTTTCAGTATGGTAATTATGGTTACAATGGATATAAATGTAATAACACAACATATGCTACTAATTGTTATACATCCGGAGAGTTAGGTAAAGGAACTGGTGCAAGTTCAACAAGTAACATTTATGGAGTTTATGATTTATTTAACAGTACATCAAGTGGTCCTTTAGTAATGATAGCATATAAAAGTAAACTATATGAAACTATTGATATTCCGACATGGAGTGGTTCTGTGAGTAATCCTTATCCGGATAAAAAATATTACGATGAATATATTTACGATAGTAGAAATAATAATAATTATTATGTTGATAATAAAAAATATGGAGATGCCACTTGGGAATCATTTGACGCTCAAATTATTTCTACACGTCAGTCTCCTAGAGATATGGGTTATTATTTACATAGATCAGGACATCCATTGAATTATAGCTTTAAAAATTCAGTATCAAGTTTTGCATATTTAAGAGTTGTACTAGTTAATAATTGAGGTGATAAAAATGAAAAATAAAAATGGATTTACATTAATAGAAGTTTTAGCTAGTATTGCTATAATGCTTTTAATTGTTACCATTGCTACTACTTCTATTTTGAGTCTTACTAGAAAAAATTCTAAAGAACAATACCAAAGTTATCTAGATCAATTTATTGCAAATGCTAAATTATATGTCAATGACCATAAACCATTAGTAAATAATATAATTGATAAAGAAACTTGTTACAAAATAACTCTAAAAGATTTACTTAACTTTAATTTTATAGATGAAATTCCTAAAAATCCAATCACAAAAAAAGAATTTGATCCTGAAAGTGGAATTGCAGTAAAAAAAAATTCAGAAGGAATTTTTTCTTACTTGTATATAGAAAATAAAGATTATTTATCAATGTGTTTAACTGAAGAACAAATTAAAGAAGAAGAAAATTATAATCAAGAAAACGAAGATAAATATAAAGATAATAGTGGCGCGAATATTCCAGTATTAGCAGATGGTATGTTTCCAGTAATTTATGATGAAGCAACTGGTAAATGGTTAAAAGCTAGTGATACAGAAAAATGGTATGATTACGATAATCAATGGTGGGCTAATGCGGTTACTGTAACTAAATCTTCTAGAGAAACTTATAAAAATGCAGAAGCTTTAACCGAAATAAAAATGGAGGATATAAATACAATGTGGGTATGGATTCCAAGATTTAAATATAAAATACCAAGTAACGTTGGAAGTAATGTAGAAATAGCTAGTCCTCCAGAAATAGATATAGTATTTGAAACCCATACAAGAAACACAGGAGCTAATATAAATTATGATGGGGTAGCACAAGAAGCATACTATACACATCCAGCATTTAGAGATGGAAGTAAAGTATATAAGGAAACTCCTTATGATCAATCTGGCTGGGATAAAGAATTAACTGGATTTTGGGTAGGTAAATTTATTACTGGTGGAACCACAAGTACTCCTTTAATTAAACCTGATATTACTATACTAAGCAAACAAAATATTGCAACCCAATTTCAAACGGCACTAAAATTCGCAGGAGGAACATTAGCTAAAAATGGAGGTACTGTTACTTTTTCTGGAAATGATACTTATGGATTAAATAACAAAGTAGATACTCACTCAATGAAAAATATTGAATGGGGAGCAATCGCATACTTAAGTCAAAGTAAATATGGAAAAATGGGAAATAGTAACTTTACAGGAGCAAACAAAGAAGTTTACCTTAACAATAGTTATAAAAAATATACAGGAAGAAGTGCAGGAACTTTCGGAGATGAAGGCATAACTTGCATTGAAAATGGCTCTTATACCTATGATGGTAATTTAATTTCATCAGGTGGCACTCAAAAAGAACTATTAAAAGGAACTGGTGCAAGTTCCACAGGAACAATATATGGAGTATATGACATGGTAGGAATTGAACAAACTGTTATGCTAAATACAAATAATTCTTCAGGAAATAAGTATAACAATTCTGGATTTAACGGAAATACATTTTGGAATGGAGAGGTATATGAAGAATATACGGAAGGGTATGATTTTCCAAATTTAAAATATTATGATTTATATGAAATTAATTATAAATCTCTTACAGCATCTGTCACAAAAGATAATACAATATTAGGAGATGCCATCTATGAGACACAAAAATGGTATGGCGATTATCCGTATTACTATTTCGTTAAAGATTATCCATTTTTTAGAAGAGGAGGTTCATGTAATTCTGGTACCACAGTTTCTAAACAATTTGGAATCTTTTTAACAGGCAATCCAACAGATGGATCTAATAGTTTTTCTTCCGGATTTAGAGCGGTGTTAATTCCTTAAGTGAGGTGAAACGTGTGAAAATAAATAATAAAGGATTTATGATGGTAGAAACTATAGTTGCAATTTCAGTAATTGCTGTTTTCTCAATAAGTATTTATACCTTTACTTCATCAACAATAAAAAACTATGAAAGTAAAGAAAGATATAATGTTATTGATGATTTATATAAACTTAATACTGTAAAAAATTATATTATTAATAATAATTATTTAAGAGATATTACTTACAGTTTAAATGAAGAAAATTTAATGGTATTGGATGAAACCTTTATTCCAGCTGTAATTTTAAATGAATTAAGTATAAATAAAATTTTTGTAACCATTCCTACAAAAGAAAAAGAATTATTAAATCAAACTAGTATTGACGAAGAATTTAAAGACTACTTAAATTGGCAAGATTTTGAAACTAATGAAGATTCAGTTGGAACCTTAATTGCTGAATTTAAAAGAAATGACAAATATTATTTTGCATATATTGATTTGGTGGGAGAATTATGAAAAAAATTTTAAATAAAAAAGGTTATATGTTATATGAATTATTAATTAGTTTTGCACTTGCTTCTATAGTAATAATTAATATGTTTTCTATAGTAGTTTCTTTAAATAAGAAAATGTCACAAGTATATGCCAATAACGAAATTTATAAGTTTAAATCACTTGTTTATAAAAAAATTGCTCCAGATTTTTATAAATATAATATTAAAAATATAGTATGGAATTCTAGTAATCAAAATTTAGAAATAACTTACGATATAAATACTGGTGAAACTAAAAAATTAGTAGTGTCTAGTGGTGAAAAATATATATCTTATAATGGAGATAAAACAGTGGCAAATGATCTTGAAATAAAACTTGATAAACCAAAAGTAAAAATAATTACTGATAATGATACAAAAATCTTGAAACTTACTATCCCTTTATCTTATAATAATGAACAACATAACATTGAAATATATTCAGTAAATGATATTAATGAAGAAATAACTGATATAAACGTATAGGAAGTGTTTTCATGAGTAAACTTTGTCTAATGGTAAATAAACTAAATGAATTAAATTTAGAACTAGAAAATTATATAATCGGACTTAAAAACTTTAACTCATTAAATATTTTAGAAATAAACTTAGAAGAGTTAAAAGAAATATTAGAAAAATATGAAAATAAAAATATATTTTTATCCCTTAATAAATTAATACATAATGATGAATTAGATAAAATTAGTAATATTTTAATTGAATTAAGTAAATTAAATATTTCAGGAATTATTTTTGATGATATCTCTATTTTTCAATTAAATAATAGATTAAAACTAAATCTTAATTTAATATGGGGAAATATTCATGCAACTACTAATTATATAACTATTAATGAATGGAATAAATTAGGAGTTAAAAGCGCTATAGTTTCTCCTGATATTACTTTAAATGAAATAATAGAAATTAAGAATAATACTGATTCTAAAATATTTATGATTAATTATGGAATGTATGACATTTTTAGTTCTAACAGAAATTTGTTATCTAATTATTTAAATTATATAAATAAAGATAAAAAAAATAAAACGTACTATATTAAAAATAAAGATACTTTGTATCCAATCTATGAAAATGATAATGGAAGTCATATAGTAAACGGAAATATTTTAAACGCTATAGATAGTATAAATATTTGTGTTAAAAATAGTATTGATTATTTAGTTATAAATTCTTATATGATTGACAATATAGAGTTAGTAGTTAATACATTCAAAGAAGCTTTAGATTTGGCAAGCCAAGATAATTTAAGTGATGAGAAATTACAAATTTTGTCTAATAAATTAAATAATTCATATAGAGGTTTTTTAGATAAAGAAACTATTTATAAAGTAAAGAGTGATGTAAATGAGTAATATAGAGTTATTAGCGCCTGCTGGAGATTTAGAAAGACTTAAATGGGCATTAATGTATGGAGCAGATGCAGTATATATTGGTGGAAGAGATTTTAGTCTAAGAGCTAATGCTACTAATTTTAGTATTGATGAAATAAAAGAAGCTGTAGAATATGCTCATAATTTAAATAAAAAAGTGTATGTTACAGTAAATATTATTTTTCATAATAAAAACTTTAATGGACTAAAAGAATATATTTTAAAATTATCTAATATAGGAGTAGATGCACTAATAGTTTCTGATTTAGGATGTATTATGTATATTAAAAAAATCTGCCCTGAAATAGAAATTCACTTATCTACTCAAGCTTCTTGTATGAATTATGAAGCAGCAAAATTTTATCAAAATCTAGGGGTTAAAAGAATTGTTTTAGCTAGAGAAACTAATAAAGAAAATATTAAAGATATTATTGAAAAAACACATATGGATACTGAAGTATTTATTCATGGTGCGATGTGTGTAGGATTATCTGGTAGATGTGTTTTATCAAATTATATGACTGATAGAGATTCTAATAGGGGAGGATGTTCCCAAATTTGTAGATGGAATTTTGATTTATTTGATAGTGATAAAAATGAAATTATTGACGATGTAAAATTTACTATGTGTTCTAAAGATTTATCAATGATAAAGTTTATTCCTGATTTAATTGATTTAAAAGTTAAATCTTTAAAAATAGAAGGTAGAATGAGATCAATATACTATATTGCTACTGTAGTAAATACTTATAGAAGATGTATAGATGATTATTTAAATAAAAAAGAGTTTGATAATAATTATATTAAAGTTTTGAATAGAGTTGCAAACAGGGATAATGTTCCACAATTTTTTGATAAAAAGCCTGGAGTAGAAGAACAATACTATTTAGGAAGACAAGAGTTATCAAATCAAGATTTTTTAGGAATAGTACTGGATTACGATACGGATAAAAAAATGGCAACTATTGAACAAAGAAATTATTTTAGTGTTGGAGATGAAATAGAGATATTTGGACCTAAAACAGATACTATAACTTTTAAAGTAGAACAAATTTTAGATGAAGATAATAGTAAGCTAAATGTTGCACGTCATCCAAGGCAGATTGTAAAAATAAACTGCGATTTTAAAGTTAATAAATATGATATTATGAGAGTGAAATATTTATAATTATAATAAAAAAATTTATATCAAAATTTCTAGATATAAATTTTTTTATTTTTTAGCACTCATATATTGACATTGCTAAAGCATAGTATTATAATGTAGTTGTCACTCAAAGATGAAGAGTGCTAGAGGTGATGGAATGTTAGGAGAAAGAGAAGCAAACATTTTAAAACTTATAGTTGAAGAATACATAAAAGATGCTAAACCTGTTGGTTCTTCTAAATTATGTGAACAACTAGATTGTTCAAGTGCTACTATAAGAAATGAAATGTCTTATTTAGAAAATTTAGGTTACTTAGAAAAAACTCATATTTCTTCAGGAAGAGTACCTAGTGAAAAAGGTTATAGATATTATGTAGATAATCTTATGAAGCCTAAAAATATGACCGGAGAAGAAGTTTTAAAATTACAAACAATATTTCATAACAATTCATTACAAATTAGTGATGCTATAAGTAAAAGTTTGGAAATAATTTCTGAGATGACTAACTATACATCAGTAATTCTTGGTAGTGCTTCAAAAGAAAACAAATTAAAACAAGTAGAAGTGTTACCATTAGAAAGTAACAATATAGTTGCAATAGTAATTACCGATAAAGGACATGTTGAACATAAAACTTTAAACATTGAATCTAGTATATCTATTGATGAAATTAAAAAAACAACTGATCTTATCAATAAAATGTTAGTAGATACTCCAATAGATGAAGTAAGTGAAAAGTTAGAGTTTGAAATAAAACCAATTATTTCTAAGTATGTTAAGCAACATGAAGCTTTATACAATGCATTTTATAATGTTTTCACTGACTTTGCAAAGAAAAATATGCAATTTGTTGGAAAAACCAATATACTTAAACAACCTGAATTTAATGATGCAGAAAAAATTAAAAACTTAATAAATAAGTTTGAAGATAAGAAAATTATTAATTCAATTGAAGAACAAGAAGATGGAATACATATTTATATTGGAAGTGAAAATAATTTAGATGAAGATGTGACAATAATTAAAACTAAATACAATATTGATGGAGAAGAAGGAACAATTGCTATTGTAGGTCCAAAAAGAATGGAATATGATAAAGTTGTTAGTTTATTGGAATATTTAAATTCTAATATTGAAAAATAAAGGAGGGCACTAATGGAAAACGAAACACAAAATAATGAGGAAAATAAAGAAATTGAACTTATAGAAGAAGAAAAAGGGGAAGAAAAATCTAAAAAAGAAAATAAAAAAGGGAAAAAAAATAAATATGAAACAGAAATTTTAGATTTAAAAAATAAAGTAAGTGAATTAGAAGATAAACTAATAAGAAGTAGTGCTGAATTGGTAAATTATAGGAAAAGAAAAGATGAAGAAGTTTCTAGATTATTAGAATATTCTAATGAAGATTTAATTAAAGAAATTATAGTAATTTTAGATAATTTTGAAAGTGCTATAAGTATGGATGATGATAATTTAGAAGATGAAGTAAGTAAGTTTTTAAGTGGATTTAAACTAATTTATAATAATCTATATAACATTCTAGAAAAGTTTGGAGTTAAAGCAATTAATCCAGTAGATGAAGAGTTTAATCCAGATTATCATCATGCAGTTATGACAGATAATAATTCTTCTAAAGATAATGACATAGTAACTGAAGTATTACAAAAAGGTTACATGTTAAAAAATAGAGTTATAAGACCAGCAATGGTTAAAGTAAATCAAGTAAATAATGAAAAGAAAGGTGATAAAAATGAGTAAAATTATAGGTATTGACCTTGGTACAACAAATAGTTGTGTATCAGTATTAGAAGGTGGAGAAGCTAAAGTTATAGCAAATAAAGAAGGTAACAGAACTACTCCATCAGTAGTTGCATTTAAAAATGGAGAAATTATTGTAGGAGATGCCGCTAAAAGACAAATGGTTACAAATCCAAATACAATAGTTTCTATTAAAAGAAAAATGGGAACAAGTGAAAAAGTAGAAGCAGAAGGAAAAAAATATACTCCAGAAGAAATTTCAGCAATGATTTTAGGAAATTTAAAAGATACAGCTGAAAGTTATTTAGGAGAAAAAGTAACTAAAGCAGTTATTACTGTTCCAGCATACTTTAATGATGCAGAACGTCAAGCAACTAAAAATGCAGGTAAGATTGCAGGACTTGAAGTAGAACGTATTATTAATGAACCAACTGCTGCTGCATTAGCTTACGGATTAGATAAACAAGAAGGTCTTCATACGATTTTAGTGTATGACCTTGGTGGTGGTACATTTGACGTTTCTATTATGGAACTAGGAGACGGAGTTTTTGAAGTTAAATCTACAAGTGGAAATAATAGACTTGGTGGAGATGATTTTGACCAAAGAATTATTGATTATTTAGTTAGTGAATTTAAAAAAGAAAACAACGTGGACTTAACTAAAGATAAAATGGCTATGCAACGTCTAAAAGATGCAGCTGAAAAAGCTAAAAAAGATTTAAGTGGCGTTTCAACAACTCAAATTTCATTACCATTTATTTCACAAGGTAGTGATGGTCCGCTACACTTAGAAGTTAGCTTATCTAGAGCTAAATTTGAAGATTTAATTAGAGATTTAGTAGAATCAACTATGGAACCAGTTAGAAAAGCTTTGAAAGATGCTAAAATGAGTGCTAGTGATATTAATAAAGTTATTTTAGTTGGTGGTTCTACAAGAATTCCAATGGTTCAAGAATTAATTCAAAAAGAATTAGGAAAAGAACCACATAAAGGAGTTAATCCTGATGAAGTAGTTAGTATGGGAGCTGCTATTCAAGGAGGAGTATTAACAGGAGAAGTTAATGATGTAGTTTTACTAGATGTTACTCCATTAACCCTTGGTATTGAAACTTTAGGTGGGGTTATGACACCACTTATTGAAAGAAATACAACTATTCCAACCTCTAAAAGTCAAGTATTCTCAACTGCTGCAGATAACCAACCAGCTGTAGATATTCATATCTTACAAGGTGAAAGAAGTATGGCTGCAGATAATAAAACTTTAGGAAGATTTCAATTAGCAAATATCCCACCAGCACCTCGTGGAGTACCTCAAATTGAAGTTACTTTTGATATAGATGCAAATGGTATAGTTAATGTTAAAGCTAAAGATTTAGGAACAAATAAAGAACAATCAATTACAATTACTGCATCAAGTAATTTATCAGAAGAAGAAATAGATAAAATGATGAAAGAAGCAGAAGCAAATAAAGAAGCAGATAAAAAACGTAAAGAAGAAGCTGATACTAAAAATGAAGCTGAACAAACAATATTTGCTACTGAAAAAGCTATTAAAGATTTAGGAGATAAAATTGCTGATAAAGATAAAAAGAAAGCAGAAGAATTAATTGATGAACTTAAAAAAGCATTAGAAAAAGATGACATAGAAGATATTAAAAAGAAAACAGAAAAATTAAATGAAAAAGCAATGGAATTTGCTACTAAAGTTTATGAAGAAGCAGCTAAACAAGCCCAAGCTGAACAATCAAATGAAAATACAACTGAAACTAAAAAAGATGACAAAGATGACGCAATAGATGCAGAATATGAAGAAAAATAATTAATCAAATTGAAGCAATGTCCTTATTGGGCATTGCTCCAGTTTATATATAAGGATTTTAGAAAGGTTATTATAATTGATGAAAGAATATAAATCTAGAAATGAAGTTCCAAAAAAATACCAATGGGATTTAAGCGATTTTTTTAAAAATGATGAAGAATGGAATAAAGAGTTTGATAATCTTAAAATAAAAATAAATGAATTAGAAAGTTATAAGGGAAAATTAGAAAACTCTTTATTATTAGAAGAATTTTTAGAAAAATACTTTAAAGTTAGTAGTAGTATTTTAAATTTATATGTTTATAGTTACTTAAAACACGATGTTGAATTAGATAATGCGCTATATATTGAAATGTTTGAAAAAGTAAGTTCTTTATATACCAAATATAATACAGTTATTGCTTTTTTCTACCCAGAAATTCTTAAATTAGATGAACAACAATTTAAAGATTTATTTAAAACTAATTCTAATTTAGATAAATATAAAATAATTTTAGAAGATATATATAAAGAAAAAAAACATATACTAAGTGAAAATGAAGAAAAATTAATCTCAATGTTAACAGAAAATTATGATAGTTATGAAAAAATTGCTTCTTCACTAATAAATTCAGAACATAATTATGGAAAAATAACTACTAGTGATGGCAAAACAATTGAAATAGCTGCCAATAACTTTAGAAAACTTAAACAAGATGAAGATAAAAAAGTAAGAAGAAATGCATATAATAAATTTAGTAAAACTTTAAAAACTTACCAAGGAACTGAAAGTGCTTTACTAAATAACTATGTTAAAAATAATGTTACACTTTCAAAAATACGTAAATATGATTCTCCATTTAGTGAGAAAATTTCAAATACTTATTTAACCCATAAAGTATATGATTCGTTACAAGAAGCTTGTACTAAAAATTTAGAAGTTAATAAAAGATTCTATAAATTAATGAAAAAAGTTTTAAATCTTAAAACACTTAATTCTTATGATACTGTAATGAAATGGAATAAGTTAGAAAAAGAATATACAATTGAAGAAGCTAACAAAATTGTTAAAGAAGCTTTACAAGTATTAGGGTCTCATTATGTAGAAAAGTTAAATAAAGTATTTGATAACCATTATATAGATTATTGTCAATATAAAGGTAAATGTGGTGGAGGATATAGTTATTCTACCTATGATAAAGATTCTAAGATATTATTAAACTATAAAGGAAATTTTGATGGTATTTCAACTATCGCACATGAAGCAGGGCATAATGTTCATCATCAATTTATTAATGAAAATAATGAGCTATGGTATAGAGGTAATCCTAGTATTATTGCAGAAGTAGCTTCATTAACTAATGAGTTTTTGCTTGCTAATTATATGATGAAAACTGGTCATTCTACTAATGAAAAACTAATTGGTCTTGAAAATGTAATCAAAGTTTACCAAAGTAACTTTTTTGGAGCAGTAATGGAAGGACAACTTGAATTACAAATGTATGAGAAAGTAATGAATAACGGAACTATTACTGCAGATTTTTTAAATAAAAGTGCCTATAAATTATTAAAACAATACTGTGGCAATACAGTTAAATTAGATAAATATAGTAGTTTAATGTGGGTGACAAGAAGTCATTATTATATGGAATTTTACTTATTTAGTTACGCAATAAGTGTATCAGTAGCTTCCATTTTAGCAGATAAAATAATTAATAATGAACCTGGAATCTTAGAAAAATATTATAAATTTTTAAAAGCAGGTAGCGATTTAAAACCTATTGAGGTTTATAAAATTTTAGATATTGATATAGAATCTCAAGAAGTATATGAAAATGGAATTAGATTTTTTAATAAACAAATGGATTTATATGAAAAGTTATTAGACAATAAATAAGGAGGTAAACAGCATGAATAAAAGAGATTATTATGAGGTATTGGGTGTAGAAAAAACTGCATCTGATGCTGAAATAAAAAGCGCTTTTAGAAGATTAGCTAAAAAATATCATCCAGATGTATGTAAAGAAGCCGATGCTGAAGAAAAATTTAAAGAAGCCCAAGAAGCTTATGCGGTTTTATCTGATCCTCAAAAAAGAAAACAATATGATCAATTTGGTCATCAGGCATTTCAAAATGGTGGTCAAGGAGGATTTAGTGGTGGCTTTGACTTTAGTGATTTTGATTTTAGTGACATTTTTGGAGATATTTTCGGTAGTGGTTTTGGTTTCAATTTTGGAGGCAGCAAGCGTCAAAATCGTGCTTCTAGGGGACGTGATAGAGTAATTGGAATGAAACTATCTTTTGAAGAAGCAGTTTATGGTACAACTAAAACTATAAAAATTGATCTAATGGATACTTGTGATGAATGTCACGGTAAAGGTGGTAAGGGTGAAGTTACTTGTGACAAATGTCATGGTAGTGGTACTATTGAAGAACAACAAAGAACTATTCTTGGAGCTTTTATAACTAAAAGTACTTGTCCAAAATGCCATGGAAATGGGATAATTTATAAAGAAGTATGCAGTAACTGTCGTGGAAAAGGTTCAATTAGAAAAAATAAAGAATATGAAGTTAAAATTCCGGCAGGGGTTGATACTGGAAATCAACTTAGAATGTCTGGAAAAGGTGAAGCAGGTACTAACGGTGGACCTAATGGAGATATTTATATAGAATTTAGTGTTGAACCCCATCAAATCTTTAAACGTGATGAAGATGATATTTATTTAGAACTTCCTATTTCAATAACTGATGCAGTTTTAGGCTGCAAAAAAGAAGTGCCAACTTTATATGGAAATATTAACTTAGTGATTCCAGCAGGTAGTCAAAATGGCGATAAACATAGATTAAAAGGTAAAGGAGTAGAAAATACTTCCTCAAGAAGAAAGGGAGATATGTATATTACTCTTAAAGTTATTATTCCAAATAAGTTAAATAGAGAGCAAAAAAAATTGTTTGAAAGTTTAACTAAAACTGATTTAGATAATAATATTGAATTTAAAAAATATAATGATTTTTTAAAGAAGAATAGATAAATTTAAAAAGAAATTAGACGCCTAATTTCTTTTTGTTTACTCAATACTTTTATTTTTAATAAATTCTCTAAGCATTTTAGTAAGTGCTCTTTTTTCTATTCTAGAAACATAACTTCTAGATATTTTAAGTTCAGAAGCTATTTCTTTTTGTGTCATTTCATCACTTCCCAATAATCCATATCTTTTAGCAATTATTAATTTTTCTCTTTCAGTTAAATTACTCATATATCGTTGTAATAATTTAATATTATCCTTAATATATATATCATCTATAAAATCTGGATTAGGGGTTTTTAAAATATCAATAAAAGTAATTTCATTACCATCTTTATCATAACCAATACTTTCATTAATACTAATATTTTTATCATTTTTCTTATTACTTCTAAAATACATTAAAATTTCATTTTCAATACATCTCGCACAATAAGTTGTTATTCTAGTACCGTGTTTATCTTTATAAGTATCAATACCCTTGATTAAACCAATAGTTCCAATACTAATTAAATCATCATTATCATTATTTTTGCTTTCAAACTTCTTAACAATATGAGCGACTAATCTTAAATTATGTTCAATTAACTTATTTCTTGCCTTCTTATTCCCCATTTTCATTTGTCTTAAACATTCTTCTTCATCTTCTTTAGATAATGGATCTGGAAATACATTATTACTGTAAGAACCTGTAAATAAATAAGCTTCTTTTATAAATGAAATAAGTAGATTAAATAACATTACATCACATCCTAATTAATTATATTTTTATTAATTTTTTTTTTGACAAAATATGTTATAATAAAAAATAGGAGTAAGATGTAAAATGAGTAAAAAATCAGTAATTATTTTGTCAATTATAAGTTTAATAATTGTACTATTAACGGTCACGGTTTTTGTAACATTTCCTAAAATTAAAATTAATGGTAAAGAAAATATTACTTTAAACTTAAATGAAAAATATATAGAAAAAAACGCTACTTCTAAAGCAATATTAGGTAAAACTAAAATTTTAAAAACTAATGACAAAGTTAATACTAAAAAAATTGGTACTTATAAGTTATTTTATAAAACTAATTATTTGTTTTTTAATATAGTTAAAACTAGAACTGTCAATGTAGTTGATAAAACATTTCCAGAAATTATTTTAGAAGGTGATGAAGAAGTTTATGTGTGTCCTAATAAAGAATATGAAGAATTAGGATACAAAGCATTGGATAACTATGATGGAGATTTAACTAGTAAAGTTAAAATTGAAAAAAGTGATAATATAATTAAATATAAAGTAACAGATTCATCTAATAATGTAACTATTAAAGAAAGAAAAATAAGAAAAAAAGATATTACTAAACCGGAAATAATTTTAAAGGGGAGTAGCTCAATAAATATTACTATAGGTAATTCTTATTCTGAACCGGGATATAGCGCTAGTGATAATTGTGATGGAGATTTAACAAAAAATGTAGTAGTTTCTGGAACTGTAAATCAAAACAAAGTAGGAACATACGAAATTAAGTATACGGTGAAAGATAGTAGTGGTAATGAAATAACTGAAATTAGAAAAGTAACAGTTAAAAATAAAATCCAACCTCCAAAAACAACTTTTACTTCCTCAATGGTATATTTAACCTTTGATGATGGTCCAAGTACATTAACTCCTAAAATATTGGATATTTTAAAAGAAGAAAATGTAAAAGCGACTTTTTTTGTAATAGGGAAAAGTGATTCATTAAATTATATTATTAAAAGAGCTTATGATGAAGGTCATACTATCGCACTTCACTCTTATTCTCACAATTATAAATCTATATATTCTTCACCAAATGCATATTTTGATGATTTATATAAAATTAGAAATAAAGTTAAAAGTATAACTGGTTATGAACCTAATATTATAAGATTTCCAGGTGGTAGTTCTAACACGGTAAGTAATTTTAATAAAGGAATTATGAGTACTCTTTCAAGACAAGTTACCGAAAAAGGATTTAGATATTTTGATTGGAATATAAGTAGTGGGGATGCAGGGGAAACTAAAAATAGTTCTACAATATATAATAATGTTATCAAAGGAGTTAGTCCTAATAAAACTAATATCGTATTAATGCATGATGCTGCCGACAAAACATATACTCTTAATGCTTTAAAAGATATAATTAGAGCTTTAAAAAATGCTGGATACAAATTTGGAAGAATTGATAATAATACTCCACAAGTAGTTCATAAAATTAACAATTAGATATTTCATAAATATCTTTTTTTCTATATTCAAAACTTAAAAATTCTAGTATAATTGTATGTATGAGCAGGAGGAAGAAGTATGGATATATTTTTACCAGATAGATATTATAAGAGTATATACGATATAGATTATAGAAAACTTAAAAACGACGGAATTAAATGTCTATTATTTGACTTAGATAATACAATTGTTCCCCCAAATATTAAAAAACCAGATAAAAAAGTTAGAGATTTATTTGATAATTTAAAAGAACTAGATTTTAAAATAATAATAATTTCTAATAGCAATAAAAAAAGATTAACTCCTTTTAAAGAAGAATTAGTAGTTGATTGTAGTGCTTCATCTTTAAAACCTTCTAAAACTAAATTTTTAAAAATTTTAAAAGAATATAAGTATGATTTAAGTGAAACTGCAATCATTGGTGATCAACTATTAACTGATGTATTTGGTGGAAATAGAATAGGTATTACTACCGTTTTAGTTAATCCAATAAGTAAGAATGATATTACTGTTACTAAGGTAAATAGAAAATTAGAAAAGATAGTAGAAAAAAAATTACATAAACGTGGATTATTTGAAAGAGGTAAATACTATGACTAAAAAATGTTTAGGCTGCGGAAGTATAATGCAATTTACTGATAAAGATGAAGCAGGATACATTGAAGAAAAAAATTACGATAGTGCGACTATCTGTAAAAGATGTTTTAGAATGAAGTATTACGGCGAATATTATGATTTTAAAAGAAAAAAAGATGATTTTATTGACATAGTTAAAAGTGTCAATAACACTAATGAATTAGTATTATACGTTGTAGATTTATTTACACTTTCAGATAATATTAATATAATTAATAACTATTTATCTAATGATATAATTTTAGTTATTACTAAACGTGATATAATGCCAAAATCTATCAATGATGAAAAATTAAAAACTTATATTAAAAAATTATTTGTACATGATAATTTAAAGGATATAGTTATTATTAGTTCAATAAATAATCAAGGATTTGATGAATTAAAAGAAAAAATTGATAAATATCAAAAAAGTGAAAAAGTTTATCTTGTAGGATGTACTAATGCGGGTAAATCTACTTTAGTAAATAAATTAGTTAAAAATTATTCTGGAAAAGAAAGTAATATTACAACTAGTTTAATGCCAGCTACTACTTTAAATCAAATTAAAGCAGTTTTAGATGATAAATTAACTTTAATAGATACCCCTGGATTAATTGATGAAACTAGTATTATTAATTTTATAGATTTAAAAACCTTAAAAGCCATAACTCCTAAGAAAGAAATTAACCCAGTTACATTTCAATTAAAAATTAATAAAGCAATAGAATTAGATAATTTAGCGCGTATAGAGTATGTAAAGGGTGAAAAAAATAGTTTTACAGTATATACATCTAATAAAATTAAAGTAAATCAAGTAAACATAAATACACATAAAGAAAAATATAAAGATAATGAACAATATAAATTTGATTTATCGGGAAATAAAGATATAGTAATAAATGGACTAGGTCATATAAAAATAGTAAAACCTGCAATTATAAATGTTTACGCTCCAAAAGGTGTAAGTGTGATTGAAAGAGATTCATTAATATAAATTTTTGAAATCTCTTTTATTTTTTAATTAAAAAGGTTATAATTAGTTTATTAGGAGGGATATTTATGGTTAGAGGTACAAAAATTATTAATAATAAAAATATTTCTTTAAATAAAAGTATTAATAAAATTGAAATGCCTGATTACGTGTATATTCCTTTAGTAACTTACAATAACAAAAAATGTAAATTTCTAGGCAAGATTGGAAATTATGTATACAAAGGAGAAAAACTTGCTACTTCAAATGATAAATATGATTTAGGAGTATATAGTAGTGTTAGTGGATTTATAAGGGGAATAGAAAAAAGAATATTTATTGATAATACTTTAGTTGATACAATTATAATAGAAAATGATTTTAAAGAACGAGAAAAAGCAAAAAAAGGTGCTAAGAAAAAAATTAATAATTATACTAAAGAAGAAGTAATTACCCTATTAAAAAATTGTGGAGTAATTGGAATGAGTGGTACGGGATTTCCAACTTATTTTAAATATGGGATGGATTTAAAAATAAAAAAATTAATTATCAACGCAGTAGAAGGAGAACCATATATGACTGCTGATTTTTCCGTTCTAAATTCCTATACTAGTGAAATTTTAGAAGCAATTGATGCTCTAATTGAGATATTTAAAATTGAAGAAGCAATTATTGTACTTAAAAATTATAATCAAAAAGCAATATCAGATTTAAAAGAATATATGGGTTCATATACTAAAATTAAAGTTAAAACTGTTAAAGATATTTATCCAATTGGATACGAGAAGTCTCTTATCAAAGCTTTATTTAATATTAATATTAAAACTAATCCAATTGAAAAAGGAATTCTCGTAAATAACATTTCTACTATTTATGATATATATAAAGTTTTGAAATATCAAAAACCAATTACTGAAAGAATTATGACAATTAGTGGAGAAGGTATTAAAAAACCGCAAAATGTATTAGTAAAAGAAGGAGTTTTAATTAGTGAAATTATAAAACAAATTGGAGGATATAAATTTAAAAAGGGATTATTAGTTGTAAATGGTCCAATGATTGGTAAAACTTTAGAAACTGATAATGTCGCAGTTACTAAACAAGTATTTGGAATAGTCTTTTTAAAAGATGTAAAATGCAAAATAGAAGACTGTATTAACTGTGGTAAATGTGTAAATATTTGTCCAGTAAGAATTTCTCCAATAGAAATAATGAAAAACAAGAAAAATCCTTCTAAACTTAAAAAATTAAAGCCTGAAAAGTGTATTAAATGTGGATTATGTTCGTATATTTGTCCTTCTAATATTAATTTAAAAGAGGAAGTAATAGAGTCTATAAGAGTGGGTGGTGATTAAAATGAATTTTATTTTAAAACAAGGTCCATTTTTACACTCTAAAAACAATAAATTTAATATTGAACTTACCCTTTTAATAACTTTAATTCCATTTGTAATATATAAGATCTCTTCTAATCTAATTAATAATCTTTTGTTATTTATAATAATATTAGTTTCTAGTCTTTTAACTTCTATTTTTATAGATTACATCAAAGGAAATAAAATTAAAATTGAAAATTATATGGACGATATTATTTATATTTTAATTGTTTCATTCATTATCCCAGAAAATATTTCATATTTATTTATTTTCCTTATAAATATTTTAATATCAATTATAAGAAAATATATTAAATTTCTAAATTATCCAATTGTTATAGGTATTATAAGTTTTGGATTTTTAGATATATTTAATAAATCAATAATATTAAGTAATTTTAATTTGTATATTTTTATAATTATTTCTATAATCACAATATTAGTACTGATTATAAATAAATCCTTTAAATTTAGAATAGCGCTTGCTTTTATTTTACTAGTTACTATTGGAGGGTTTTTAAAGCAAGATTTTGGAACTAACTTTATGTTTTTAATATTCAATTCTATCTATATTATTGCAAGTTTTAAACTTACTCCAAATAATGCTTTTATTCAAATATTATATGGTTTAATTTTAGGAGTTGTAGCAATTTTTCTTCCAATTTTCTATTTTTATATATCAATTATTTTAATTAGTCTAATATTCATATATGTTGATAAAAATTATTCATATTATTTAGCACTTAAAAAGGGAATATAATTTATAAAAACCAAGTATCAAAATTTTAATACTTGGTTTTTTGTTTGATTACCATCTTCTGTAATATGGATATGGTGGATACGGTTGATATGGATAATACGGTCTATAATATGGATAAGGTCTATAAAAAGTTGGAGCTAAAAGTCCCCCTGTTATTCCTCCTAATACGAACGGAAATAAAAAGTTTCTATCGTCATTACTTTGATATTCATAACTATAAGGATTATAAGATGAACTATCAGTAGTAGTATACCAATAATTTGGATATGATCCTTGAATTTCTTCGTACATAATATTCACCCCTCATAGTATTTTATGTTAAAGTGGATTTAAAGCGACAAAAAAACTAGATTTAGTAATATATAATTGCCATATAATTAATAAAGGAATGGTGATTATGAAAAAAAGATTTAAAAGTAAAAAATTAAATAAAAGAAAATTAAAAATACTTAAAATATTTATTTTAATATTATGCATATATCTTTTTTCAAATTTAACATTTTCATATTTAAAAAATAAAAAAATTACAATAGATAATGAAACATTTATTAAAACACTTTTAAATTCTTCAAATAATATAACAAAAAAACAATATAATTCTAGTCAATTAATTAATGATATTGTAAAACTATTTTCAAATATTGATATTACACATCCCGTTACTGCACTTAATTCTAATATTGCTTCAAACGTTGTCAAAATAGATAATGAACACCAAGATAACTATGATAATATCGAAGAACTTGAGAAAGTTTCACAATATGTGGAAGATCCCAATCCACAAGAAATTAAAGATCCAATTGTATATATTTATAATTCTCATCAATTAGAAAATTATAGTATGGATAATTTAGAAGTATATAATATTAAACCAAATGTTATGATGACTTCATACATGATAAGAGAAAATTTAAATAAAAATAATATAAAAAGCATTGTTGAAGAAACTAATGTGACAGAAATTTTAAAAGCAAATAACTTTAGTGGAAGTTCTGCTTATAAAGTTACCAGAATGCTTATAAATGATGCTAAAAGTAAAAATAAAAGTTTGAAATATTTTTTAGATATACATAGAGATTCAGTTTCTAAAGATAAAACTACAATTAAAGTAGGAGAAAAAAGTTATGCAAGATTTTATTTTGTTATTGGACTAGAAAATCCTAACTATACAGAAAATATGAAATTTGCTAAAGAATTAGATACAATGTTAAATAGTGAGGTTAAAGGAATCAGTAAAGGAATATTACAAAAACAAGGAAAAAGTGTAAATGGAGTTTATAATCAAGATATTAGTAATAATTTATTATTAATAGAAGTAGGGGGATTTGAAAATACAATAGAGGAGGTTAAAAATAGCGTAGATGTTTTATCAGATGTATTAGTAAAATATATAAGGAATGATAAAAATGAAAGCTAGTAAAATTTTTAGAAATGTTATGATTTTTTTATTTGTTGTATTTATTGCTTTATTTATATCACAGGCTAATGGATATTATGAATATCAAGAATACAAAAAAGTAGCTCTTACTAAAGAACAAATAAAAGAATTTGAATCTGATGTTAAAGCAGGTAAAAAAATAGATTTAAAAGATTATGTAGGTAATACTAAAAAAGATTATGGGAATACTGTTTCAAATGTAGGACTGTCAGTTTCTAAAAAAATAGAGAAATATTTTAAGAAGGCTATGGATCTTTCTTTTGGTGCCTTAGCACAAGTAGTAAACGAAGAAAAATAAATTTGATAAATAGTAAGGTTTTTGTTATACTTTCTATAGGTGAAATTTATGGGTTTTAAAATAGGAAATGTCCAAATAAAAAATAGAGTTGTTCTAGCGCCAATGGCTGGTTATTCAAATAGTGCATATAGAAGGATTGCTAAAAGTTTTAATTGTGGATTATTATATGCAGAGATGGTAAGTGATAAAGGAATTTTTTATCACGATAAAAAAACTAATTCGTTATTATATATGACTGATGAAGAAAGACCTATCGCACAACAAATTTTTGGTTCTGATAAGGAAAGTTTTGTATATGCGGCTAAATATATTGAAGAAGTTATGAAACCTGATATTATAGATATTAATATGGGGTGTCCAGTTCCTAAAGTAGCTATTAGAAGCCAAGCAGGGTCTGCACTATTAAAAGATCCAAAAAAAGTATATGAAATAATAAAAGCAGTAGTAGATAATACCCATACTCCAATCACTGTAAAAATAAGAAGTGGTTGGGATGATAAACATATAAATGCAGTTGAAGTAGCTTTAATGATAGAAAAAGCAGGAGCAAGTGCCATTACAGTCCATCCAAGAACAAGAGCCCAAGGATATAGTGGAATTTCAAACTGGGATATTATTAAACAAGTAAAAGAAAAGGTAAAAATTCCAGTAATCGGAAATGGAGATATTAAAACTATTTATGATGCCAAAAAAATGCTTAATGAAACTCATTGTGATGCAGTAATGATTGGACGTGCCGCACTTGGTAATCCTTGGATATTTAATGAAATTTATGAATATATAGAACATAATAAAATTATTCCAAAACCTACCAATAAGGAAAGAGTAGAAATGGCTTTAAAACATTTTAATTTACTCTTAGAAACAGAAATAGAAAAAAAAGCAATATTAGAAATGAGAAGTAATATTTGTTATTATATAAAAGGACTTCCAAATAATTTAGAAATAAAAAAACAAATATTTAAATTAAATAAAAAAGAAGAAATAATAACTATTTTAGAAAACTATATGAAAACTCTTTAATTAATAGAAAGAAGGAAAAAACATGAATAAAAATAGAAAATGTATACAAAAAGATTGTAAAGATAAAAATAATTTACCAGTAAAAATAGGAGTTTCAATTATTTCCGCATTAGTAATTGGGGGAATAATTACTACTATTTTGTATAAGAAAAAGAAAACTAATTAAAGAATTATTAAAAATAATCTCGATATAGTAATTAAAGGAGGTTATTTTTTTATGGAAGAAATTTTTAACTATAAAAAGCAAATAATACTAAGTTTAATAATAGTATTAGTAGTTTCTATAGTTTTATTTTGCATATTCATTAATAAAAAAGAAAGTAATACCAAAATTGTTAAAGAAATAAAAGAGGATGAAGAAATTATAGATAAAGAAGAAGACAATGATGAACAAACTACCTTTTATGTTGATATAAAAGGTGAAATTGTAAATCCTGGAGTTTATAATATAGTTAAAAATTCAATAGTAAATGATGTAATAGTTTTAGCAGGAGGTCTTACTAAAAATGCAGATACTACTTGTGTTAATTTAAGTAAAAAAATAACTGATGAGATGGTAATTTATATAAATAGTAAGTCAGAAATTAAAAAATTAAAGGAAGAAAATAAAGTTACCGTTAATAAAGAAATAATTTGTAATGATATTAAAAATGATGCATACATAGCTTTACCTGAAGATAAAACCGATACCTCCATAACTACACCTACAACCAACAAAATAAATTTAAATACTGCAACTTTAGATATACTAGTTACTCTTCCTGGAATAGGAGAAGATAAAGCTAGAAAAATAATTGAATATAGAGAACAAAATAACGGATTTAAGACTATTGAAGAATTAAAAAATATAAATGGTATTGGAGACTCCACATTTGATAAATTAAAAGATCTAATCACAGTATGAAATCAAATTATTTTTTTAAATTATTAATTTTAATTGGCATAATCTATTCACTTACTTTTACTAATTTAGAACCTAACATTTCAGTTTATAGTGGTAGAGAACAACATTTTAATTTTATAGTTGAAAATATTGATTTAAAAGATAGCAAGTTAACAATATTATTAAAAGGACCAGAAAAAGTATTAGGTATATATTATTTAGATAAAGAAAAAATAAATTTACAAATCGGAGATACAATAACAGTTAGTGGTAAATTATCAAAACCCAATAATAACACTATTCCTAATTTGTTTAATTATAAAAATTATTTAAATAATAAAAAAATATATTGGATATTAAAAATAGATAAGATAGATAAAATAAAAAGTAGTAATAATTTTTTTACAATTATAAAAAATAAAATAATTAATAGATGTAATAAAATGCAAAGTTCTACTTACCTTAAAACCTTTATTTTGGGTAATGATTCATCAATAGACAAGAATGTTAAAGAATCATACCAAAGTAATGGCGTCACGCATTTATTCGCACTTTCTGGGATGCATGTATCTTTAATTACTACTATTCTTTTTTTCATTTTTAACAAATTAAAACTTACAAAGCCACTAATTAAAGTTTTTTCTATAGTTGTATTGTTATTTTATGCTGTTATTCTAGATATTTCTCCTTCAATAATTAGAGCTATTTTATTTTTTATTTTAATTCAAGTTAAAGATATTTTAAAATTAAAATACGATAATTTTAGTATCCTTTCTGTAACTTTTTTTATAATGATTTTTTTAAATCCTTACTACATATACGATTTAGGATTTCAATATTCATTTACAATTACTTTTTTCTTAATTCAAAATCAACATTTAATTAAAAAATGTAATAATAAACTAACTAAAGTAATATTGATCAGTACTATTTCATTTTTAGCTAGTCTACCAATTAATATATATAATTTTTTTAATATTAATCTATTAAGTATTGTAATAAATCTAATTTTTGTTCCATTTATAACGATTGTAATTTTTCCATTAAGCTTTTTAACCTTTATTTTTTCATTTCTGGATCCAATTTTATATTTTCTTTTAAGTTTAATGGAAAAATTATCTTTGTTTTTGAAAGATATTACTTATTTAAATTTTACGTTAGCTAGACCCAATATAATAGTTATATTTTTATATTATTTACTCATTAGACAGATTTTAAAACTTAATTATAAAAGTTTAATTATATTTTTAATTTGTTTAATAATTCACAATAATATTTCATTTTTTAATTTAAATGGTTCTGTAATAATTTTAGATGTAAAGGGCGAAAGTATTCTAATATCACTCCCTCATAATAAAGCTAATATTCTTATTGATACTGGTGGAACTATTTTTCAAAATCAAAACTATAAAAGTAATATACCTTTATATTTAAAATCAATTGGGGTTAAGAAAATAGATTACTTAATTACTACACATGGTGACTATGATCATATAGGAGAAGCAGTACACTTAGTTAATAATTTTAAAGTTAAACAAGTTATATTTAATAAGGGAAATTATAATGAATTAGAGTTAAAACTTATAAAAGTTTTAAAAAAGAAAAAAATTCCTTATTACAAAGATATAAAGGAATTAAATATTGATAAATATAAATTATACTTTTTAAATACAAAAGAATATGACAACGAAAATGATAATTCAAATGTAATTTACGTAAACCTTAATAGTTATAAATTTCTATTTATGGGAGATGCTGGAATAGAAAAAGAAAAAGATTTGATAGAAAAATATAATTTAAATGAGATAGATATTTTAAAAATAGGACATCATGGAAGTAAAACAAGTACTGGTGAGTATTTTGTAGATAAAATAAATGCTAAATATTCAATTATATCAGTAAATAAAAATAATATATATGGACATCCAAATAAAGAAGTATTAGAAATTTTAAAAAATAGCAAAATATACAGAACTGATATAAATGGAAGTATTATATTCAAAATTGAACAGCAAGATTTAAAAATTAAAACATATGCACCATAGAAAAATTAAAATAACATGCTTTAATATATTTGAGAGTTAATTGTGGATTAAAATTAAGTATTTATTCATAAATATTATTAAATTAGATAAGTTTTTATTCAAAAATATTTAATTGGTATGGGATTTAAAGTTAATAATGAATTAAATAATGATGATTTAAAAATATAAAGAATAAAGATAAACAATTATATTTTATTATTATAAAAATTTAATAATAAATCCTTATGGTATAAAAGAAAAAAATAACATTAACTTACTCTTGTTCCACAGATACTTATTTTGTGGAGCAAGAGTAAAAATTTGTAACCATATCACTAATGGTAAATAAATTCATGAGATGACACAATTATCAGAAATACATTTTTATTATTGTTAGATGAATATAATTAATAAAATATTGGTATATTAAAAATGTAATTGCAAATTATAAATAATTTTATAAATTTTGTCGTCAAATTCCTGTAACATATATAAATTTAACCCATAAAATATTATGTAGTACGCTAACGTTTTTAGCGTTTATATATATTAGAAGACCAATTTGGTCTTCTTTTGTGTTATAATTGTTGCAAGAGAAAAAGAGGTAATAACATGCTTGTAGTTAATAATTTAGAATTAAGATATGGCAAAAGAGTTTTATTTGAAAATGTAAACTTGAAATTTGAAAAAGGCAATTGTTACGGAATAATAGGAGCCAATGGAGCAGGTAAATCTACATTTTTAAAAATTATTAGTGGAGAAATAGATTCTACTAAAGGAGAAATAATAGTTGGTAAAAATGAAAGAATTTCAGTATTAAAACAAAATCATAATGAGTATGATAATTATCCAGTTATTGAAACTGTAATAATGGGAAATAAAAAAATGTATGATATTATGAAAGAAAAAGAAGCTTTATACATGAAAGAAAACTTTAGTGATGCAGATGGTATTAGAGCTGGAGAGTTAGAAAGTGAATTCGCCAATATGAATGGTTGGCAAGCAGAAAGTGATGCAGCAATTCTTTTATCAGGACTTGGAATAGATATTTCTTTACAAGATAAAATGATGAAGGATTTAAAAGATACTGATAAAGTTAAAGTTTTACTTGCCCAAGCACTTTTTGGAGATCCAGATATTTTATTATTAGATGAACCTACTAATGGACTTGATATAGAAGCCAAAATGTGGTTAGAAGAATTTTTAATTAATTTTGAAAATACAATATTAGTTGTTTCTCACGATAGACACTTTTTAAATAAAATATGTACAAATATGGTTGATATTGATTATGAAAAAATAACAATGTTTGTAGGTAACTATGATTTTTGGTATGAATCAAGTCAATTAATTTTAAAGCAAATGAAAGAATCTAATAAGAAAAAAGAAGCTAAAATAAAAGAATTACAGGATTTTATAAGAAGATTTAGTGCGAATGCTTCCAAGTCTAAACAAGCTACTTCTAGAAAAAAAGCTTTAGAAAAAATTAATTTGGAAGAAATTAAAGCTTCAAGTAGAAAATATCCATACATACATTTTGATTATGATAGACCTCTAGGAAAAGAGGTAATCACTTTAAAACAAATTTCAAAATCAATTGATGGAAAAGAAATTATTCATAATCTTAACCTTACGGTTGAAAATACTGATAAAATTGCTTTTGTAGGACAAAATGAATTAGCAAAAACTACTCTTTTTAAAATTCTTACAGGAGAATTAACTCCGGATAGTGGAACTATTAAAATAGGCAATACGGTTTCCATTTCTTATTTTCCAAAAAATCACGATAATTATTTCAACAATGATAAAACCTTAGTTGATTGGCTAAGGGATTATTCTTCAGATAAAACCGAAACATTTCTTAGAGGCTTTTTAGGAAGAATGTTATTTAGCGGTGAGGAAGCTTTAAAAAAAGTTAATGTACTATCCGGAGGAGAAAAAGTACGTTTAATGTTTTCTAAAACCATGTTAAATAAAGCAAATGTTTTAATAATGGATGAGCCTACAAATCATTTAGATATTGAATCTATAACTGCACTTAATAATGGAATGAAAGAATTTCCTTACACTATTTTATTTTCATCTTATGACCACGAATTATTAAATACAGTTTCAAATAGAATAATAGAATTTACTATAGATGGAAAAATAATTGATAAAAAAATGAATTACGATGAATATATAGAGTATAAAAATGAAGAAAAAGTTAGATAACAATTCAAAACAATTTGGATTGTTTTTTTTATTTTGGTATGATAATATAAATAATAGGGATGTATACTGATAGTTGAGTATAAAATATAAAGTGTTGGAAAACACTAAAATGTAAAGTAACCTTCTGTTGATAGAAAAATATTGACCGGGGGGGGTAATATGAT
>CALVZF010000007.1 GCA_944372455.1 uncultured Bacilli bacterium | reverse complement strand
ATCAAGATTACTCATGAATTTAGATTTAATGAATCATGGGTTTAATCCAGTAATAATAAAAAAAGAAGATAGATTAAAATATTATGAAGCACTAGATAAAGCCCATACAACAGGTAATTATACAGATTTTGTTAAATTAATAACTAAATTGGAAATAGAAATGTTAAATAAATATTTAAAATTATTATAGGAAGCTAATCATTAAAATGGAATTGCAGAAGACTAATTGAAATTATCTAATAAATAATAACATTTAGATTTAATATATTTAAATTTAATAGACGAATATAGATATTGTACACAAAAAACATATCTTTATAAGATTGTAAATATCTATAATCCTTTAATCAAGATAACTTATAATTGGAAGAATCCATATAGTACAAACCCATATGAAGACTCTTTAAGAATTTTTGATTTGAACAGAAGAAAAATATTAGAATGCTTAGTAAAAAACGGAGACTATTCTAAAAAGAGCGAAGTATTATATGTAAAAAGGAAGATGAAGAATGAGAATAATTAGTATAGGAGATTTAGTTACAGATTTTTATTATAAAAATGGCAAATTGATAGGAGTAAATGGTGGAATGACTTCTCATAATATAATTGCTAATATTGCTAAGCTGGGTTTAGAAACATCTGTTTATGGTGTTTGTGGAAATGACATGGCAGGTACTATAGCAATTAATAGCTTAAAGGAAGTCGGAACAAATATTGATAATGTAAAAATGATTGAAAATATAAATACACGTTCTTTTCATGTATCATATCAAGAATTAAATGGTAAATTAGAGTTTACTTCAAAAAAACGATGCCCATTTTGTAATATAAAAAGATGGTATGAAGAAAGTAAAATAGAATCAAATGATATTTTGAAACAAATTAATAAAGATGATGTTTTGGTTTTTGACAATTTAAATAAGAAAAATCAAATTATCATAGATAATTGTGATAATAGAAAAATGTTAGATTTGGGACAATATTTTGAGTTAGAAGATTATAAGGATAATGAAATACTAGCAAAAATTAAAAATAAATTTGATATTATAAATTTAAATGAACGAGTTGAAAAATACTTAAAAAATAAATTTTCTATAAAATCATTGGAAGATATATATAATATATTACATCCTAAAATGATAATTGTTACTAGAGGAAAAAAAGGTTCCGATTTTGTTTTTAATAATAATAAAGTCAATAAAGAGTTAAGGGATCCTGAGATAGAAGTTGATCCAACAGGAGCTGGTGATGCATTTTTTGGGGTGTTTATTAGTGAATATATAAAAAATAACTATATTATTGATTGTAAATTTATAGATTCAACTTTTGAAAAGGCAACTAAACTTACAAAAAAGGTTGTAAAAAAGTTTGGGGCACGAGGTCATATACAAAATTTATATAAAATTAAAAAAGTGAAAGATGCTTGTACTTGCAGTAATTTTGATATTTCATTAAGAAAACAAATAAAAAGATGTAATATAAATATTAATAATTTAGAGACAAGAATAATTAATGCTATTAATAGTAGTGCTTATGATAAGTTATCTAAAATAGATTTTGAAAACTTGAATAATATTGTTTTTGTGGGAACTGGTGGTTCTTTTGCAGGCGCAAAATTTTCATCTAAACTTATTAATGATTTATATGGAATAAATACAATTGCCTTATATCCTAGGGACTTCTATTATAGAAACAATAATAGTGTTGATTCAGTATTTTTGTTTACATACTCAGGAACTACAAATGATTTGCTTGTGGGAGTAAGTTTAATTGACAACAATAATAAATATATTATAACAAAAGGTGAATTACAAAGAGTTGTAACAACAACTGGAATATCTAAAAATAATGTTATTTCATATCGAACAGGAACTAATAAAGGAAAAGAGAGAGGATTTCTATCTTTTGAAGGTGCTTTAGCACCTGCTAGTTTATTTTTAAAATTATATTTTGAAAAAAAATCAAGAAATGATATTGAAGAGTTTATTAGAGATAGTATAAATTATTGGAAAAATTACTTTGACAAATATTTTAAAGAAAATAAGAAAATGCTAAAAGAATTTTTGAGCGTTGGAAATAGTTTTAATATTTTTACAGGAGATTTTACTGAATCTGCTGGCAGTGATTTAGAAAGTAAAATAATTGAGTCTGGTATATATAATTGTTTAATCCATGAAAAGAAAAATTTTTCACATGGAAGATTTATTAATTATGAGCATTTAAGTCATCACAAAAATATTTATTTTAAACAAAAAACTACAAGTTTATATGAGAAAAAGCTATTGGAGTATTTAGAAAAAGATCAAAATTTGATAATTGAAAGTAGATATGATGGAATATTATGTGAATATGATTTATTAATTTCATCTCAATATTTAATATATTATATATCAAATTTTCTCAATATAGATATTTCAAAACCTACGTATAATGAAGACGCAATGAAAATTTATTTTTATAAAGGCGAATTATAGAAATTTTTAAATAGTCTTAGATATACTACATTGTTAATTTTATAAAATTATACTATTATTGTTAATAACAATGTGTGTGTAAAAAATAAAAAACACATAGTACTATATATACTAAAAAGGGACGAAAATGTGGTTTTGGAAAAAAATATAAACAATGTTGTAGAAAAAATGCATAAACAAAGTGAAAATTCAATATTAATAAAATTAAGAATTGGTTCGGATTTTTATGAAATGTTCACCGACCATTAAAAATATGTAGTAAAATGAAAGTATGAACAAGTATTTAATTTGTTGACACCTTTTAAATTTAATAGAATAGAGGTAATAATTATTGAAAAAAATTTAGTAACAACAGAAATAGTCGTTAAAGAAAATAAAGTTGGAATATTAAGGGTTGGGAATGTTAATTATATTTCATTAACTGATTTGGCAAGATATCAAAATGCAAGTGATCCATCTTTTACAGTAAAGAACTGGTTAAGAAGAATTAATACTATAGATTATATTGGTTTGTGGGAAGAAATCCATAATCAAGATTTTAATTTGGTCGAATTCGACTAAATTAAAACTGAGTATGGTAGAAACTCATTTGCCATGTCACCAACACAATGGGTAAAAAGAACTAACGCTATAGGTATTATTTCAAAAGGTGGAAGATATAGTATAGGATCCTGATATTGCATTTGATTTTGCGAGTTGGCTATCTCCAGAATTTAAATTATACTTAATTAAAGAATTTGAAAGATTAAAAACAAATGAGGCATACCAAGAAAAAGTTGATTGGCAAGCCAATAGATTATTATCTAAATTTAAATTACATAGTTCATACTGATGCGGTAAAAACTTATATCGTACCAACACTTACAGAAGCCCAAAAGAAATTTGTAGACTCAGAAGAAGCGGATGTTTTAAATGTTGCACTATTTGGTATGACAGCAAAAGAATGGAGAGAAAATAATAAAGAACTTGCTAAAAATGGAAATATTAGGGACTATACTGATTTACTTCATTTAGTAATATTAAATAACTTAGAAAATACAAATGCCGAATTAATAGAAGCCAAAGTTCCACAAAATGAAAGATTAGTTAAGCTTAATAATTCTGCCAGAAGACAAATGAAAGTGTTAAAAGATAATAAAAACATTAAGAATTTAGAATTATTGCAAAAACAAGTTAATGAAGATAATAATTTAATAGCTAATGAAAAGTATTGACGAATATGATTGTTAATACTTTTTATATAAAATAAAAACAAATGAACAAATAATATGGGTATTTTACTCAAAGAAAATATAATAAGTTGAAAATCTATATAAATTTAACAAAATATGATAATATTATTATGGTAATAGTAATTATATATTATTTTACGCTTGATTAGAAAAAATTATAAAAATTACTATAAAATGATACAAAATGAATTAATGGAGCTAAACAGTTCAGATCTTAAATTCATTTTGTATATTTTAATGAAAAATAAAACGAGTACTGTCAATATAGACGAAGTAAAATCTATTAAATAATAAATTATTTAAAAGTTTAATTTTATTATGTTATAATTTAAAAGAAATGAGGATTAAAATAATGGAATATAGAGAATGTAAAAATGAACTTGAAAAATTCAAAGTCAAAATTGACGAACTATGGAGGTCACTTTGACGTTGATACTAAAAAACTCAAAATAGAAAAATTATCAAATGAAATGAATAAGACAAATTTTTGGGACAATCAAAAAGAAAGCGAAAAAGTTATAAATGAAATTAATGTATTAAAAACCAAAGTAAGTAAAATAGAAACATTAAAAGATAAAATTAATAGTAGCCTAGAAATTCTTGACTTAGGAGAAGATTCAGAGGTTTTAGAGTTAATAAGTAATGATTTAACTGAAATTTCTAATAATTATAAAGAATTAGAATTAGAAGTTCTTTTAAATGGGGAATATGATTCTAATAATTGCATATTAGAAATTCATTCTGGTGCTGGGGGAACAGAAAGTTGTGATTGGGTTACAATGTTATTAAGAATGTACACAAGATATGCCGAAAGAAAAAATTATAAAGTTGAAGTAATTGATCAAGTAGAAGGAGAAGAAGCAGGTTTAAAAAGTATTTCTATACTTATTAAAGGAGAAAATGCTTATGGTTATTTAAAAAGCGAAAAAGGTGTCCATAGATTAGTAAGAATCTCCCCATTTGATTCAAATAAAAGAAGACATACTTCTTTTGCCTCAGTATTAGTTACTCCAGAAATAAATAACGATATAGAAATTGATTTAAAAGAAACAGATTTAAAAATTGACGTATATAGAAGTAGTGGAGCTGGCGGACAACATGTTAATACTACTGATAGTGCAGTTAGAATTACACATATCCCAACCAAAATTGTAGTTACTTGCCAAAATGAAAGAAGTCAAATCAAAAATAAAGAAACTGCATTAAAGATCTTAAAAAGTAAGTTAGTACTTTTGAAGCTTGAACAAAAAAAAGAAGAAATAGATAAAATAAATGGTAACAAGCAAGCTAATGAATTTGGATCACAAATAAGAAGTTATGTAATGCACCCATATTCATTAGTAAAAGATCATAGAACAAATGTAGAAACCAGCAATGTATCTAAAGTATTAGATGGTGAAATAGATTTGTTTATTAACGCTTATTTAAAAATGGAGGTAGAATAAATGTTTATTTTTGGTAAAAAGAAAAGAGAAAATATATTAAAAATTATATATGAAAAATCTAAAATTAAAAGATATACCACATTTTTTATAGGAGTTTTAATAGTTGCTATTTCGTTCAACATATTAATTCTTCCAAATGATATTGTTTACGGAATAAGTGGGGTATCAGTTATATTTAAAAGAATATTTAATACTGATCCCGCGATGGTAATATTTGTTGGATCCGCACTATTACTTATTTTAAGCTTTATTTTTCTCGGAGTAGAAAAAACAAGAAATACAGTATTTGGATCATTAATGTATCCATTATTTGTTAAGTTAACTAGCCCCTTAATCTCTTATGTAGATCTAGGAAATCCAGACCCATTAATTTTAACAGTTTTTGGAGCACTTTTAACTGGATTTGGAATGGGTCTAATATTTAAAGCGGGCTTTACAACAGGGGGTACTGATATTTTAAATGAAATAGTTTCTAAATATTTTAAAATTTCTTTAGGAAATTCAATGTTTTTTACAGATGGAATAATAATTTTTTGTGGTATATTTGTTTTTGGCTGGGAAACCGTTATGTATTCCTTAATTGCTTTATATATAATAAGCGTATTAACAGATAAAGTAGTATTAGGCATCTCTCAAAGCAAAGCTTTTTATATAGTTACTTCAAAACCAGAAGAAGTAAAAGATTTTATTTTAACAAATATAAGTCATGGAGTTACAATTATAGATGCTAGAGGTGGATTTAGTAACGATAAAGAGAAAATGCTTATGTGTGTAATACCTACTAGTATGTATTTTAGACTAAAAGAAGGTATCAATTATCTTGATAGTACAGCTTTCTTTGTAGTAACAGATGCCTATGAGACTTCTGGAGGAAGTATAGAGTATTAAAATCTTTATACTTTTTTATTTTGGTAAACATTTCTTATTAACAAATACTTAACTTATGATATACTATATAGGTAGTGGTGATTAGTATGAATTTTATAAATGTCTGCACAATTATTTTGACCAAGATTGTTATTTGGATGTTAAATTTAATCGGTAAAAAAGCTGGAACTATACCGGGTAGAATCGCATTAAAACTAAATAAAAATATAAGAGATTATATAAAAGTTAACGGTAAGATAATTGTTGTTACTGGTACCAATGGTAAAACAACGACTACAACAATGATAAGCGAAGTTTTAACAAAATCAGAAAAACGTGTAATATACAATAAAGGTGGCAATAACATTGGATGGGGTATAACTACAACCTTAATTAAAAATTGTAAATTAAATGGAATTATTGATACTGATTATTTAGTCTTAGAAACAGATGAGCACTGGGTTCCAGTTATATTTTCTAAACCTAATTTAAAGATAGATACTCTAATTATATTAAATTTTTTTAGAGATCAACTTGATAGAGCAGGGGAAATAGAAACAATTGTTTTAAAATTAGAAAATTTCATTCAAAACTATAATTGTAATTTAATATTAAACGGAAATGATCCTAACGTAATACGTATAGGGGATAAAAATGAAACTGGTAAAAATTACTATTTTGGAATCAAAAAGTTATCTACTTCACATACTTACTCAGAAGATAAAATGGAAGGTATAATTTGCCCATATTGCAAGATACCTTTAGATTATGAATATTATCAATATGCTCATATTGGAAAATTTAAGTGTAAGAAATGTAATTATGGGGATATAAAGCTAGACATAGAGGTAAGTAAAATAGATAGGTCGCAATTTTATGTAGGTAAAACTATTTATGAAACTAACAACGAAAACCTTTATCATATTTATAATTTATTATCAATAATAGCTTTAGGAAAAATCTATAATCTAAATGATGAAATTTTAAAAAAAGTATTCTATAATTACGAAGATAAAAATGGACGTCATCAAACATTTAAAATAGATGGTAAAGTCTGTACACTAAATTTAGGAAAAAATCCAACAGGTTTTAATGTAGTTTTAAAAAGCATTAAGCAAAAAGATGAAGAAAAAGAATTATTAATAGTGTTAAATGATAAAGAAAATGATGGCCATGATGTTTCTTGGATTTGGGATATAGATTTTAATAACCTTGAAAGCTTTAATAAAATAATTTGTTCTGGAACAAGAGCATATGATATGGCTATTACTATTAAATGTAGTAATTTTCCAAAAGCAAAAATAGTTGTGGAACACAATAAAGAAAAAGCAATTAAACAACTATTAGAAACAAACAATAAAAAATACATAATATCAAATTATTCACCATTAGTTGAAGTAAAAGAAATATTAGAATCTCTTGAAAGAAAGTGATAAAATGAATTTAAATATTTTATGTTTATATCCTAATATAATGGATCTATACGGAGATAATGGAAATATAGAAATTATAAAATATAGGGCATTAAAAAGAGGAATAGAAGTAAATATAGATGCATATACAATAAATGATGAGGATCCAGATTTTTATAATTATGACTTAGTCTTCTTAGGTGGTGGGTCCGATAAAGAACAAAAAGTAGTAGCAAAAGATATTATAAAATTTAAAAAGCAAATAGAAAGATCTATTAATATAGGAATTTTTTACCTATTAATTTGTGGTGGATTTCAACTATTTGGAAAATATTATAAAGATTCAGAAAATAATATTATTGAAGGATTAAATATTTTCAATTATTACACAGAATCATCAACAAATAAAAAAGAAAGATGCATAGGTAATATAGTTATAAAAAGTCAAATTGAAAATAACAATTTAGAAATTTTAGGATTTGAAAATCATGGGGGACAAACTTACAATGTTGATACACCCCTAGGTGAAGTTTTATATGGCAATGGAAATACTTTTAAAAACAAGTTTGAAGGATTAAAGAAAGAAAATGTTATTGGTACATATTTACACGGTCCATTATTATCTAAAAACCCAGAGTTAGCAGACTATATAATTAAATATTGTTTGGAAAGAAAATACAATAAAAAAATAACTCTTAAAAAATTAGATGATGAATTTGAAATAAAAGCAAAAAAAGAAATGTTAGATAAATTACTTACTACAAGTAAAAGCTAACATTCTTTTTTCTAATAAATCACTATAAAGATTTTCTAATAAATAAATATATTTATCAAAAATCATTTGTTTTTCTATTAAATTTTCAATTTCCAATTTATACCGTTCTATCTTTTGTGATATATCTACATTATTAGTAACTATACTTGACTTTTTATCAAATTTTTCAGAATTAATAAATATTACAATCTTTTCATATTCTTTTTTAATTTTGTTATATTTAATATTAATATTTTTATCTTTTAATCCTTCCATAAGAATTTCAATTTTAGATTCTAGTTTATTTATTTTATCAATTAAAAATTTAGTGTTTGTTTGTTCTAAAAGAAAGTTGTATTCTTTAGATAAGAATAATAAATGTTTTCTTAAATCTTGTTTATCAAAATTATATTTATTATCATCAATTTTTATAAGCATATTCTTTTCTTTTTCAATTTTGTTACTAATATTAGATTTGATATTCTGATAATTTAAATATATAATATCTAAATCTTTATTTGAATTTTCTAAATTATAAATATTATTTTTAATTTTGCTTTCTAATTTAAAAATAGAACTAATATCAAGATTTTCTATATTTTTATTATTTATTTCATCAAATTTAGAATAATCTTTTGAATTAATATCTAAATAACTTTTAATACTCATAAATTTCACCTTCCAAATTTAATTTATAATATTTAGTTGTAGGATTTTGTTGATATTATGAATTAATAATGAAATAATTTACTTATCAATAAATAAATGGTAAAATATATGAGAAAAAGGACGTGAAATAATGAGTAAAATAAGAACTAGATTCGCACCATCACCAACTGGATATATGCATGTTGGAAATCTTAGAACCGCTATATTTGAATATTTAGTAGCTAAGCATAATGATGGAGATTTTATATTAAGAATAGAAGATACTGATCAAACAAGAAAAATAGAAGGCGCAATTGATTTTATTTATAATACTTTAAAATTATGTAATATAAATATTGATGAGGGTCCTAATAATAGCGGAGAATATGGACCATATATCCAAAGTGAAAGATTACCTATTTATCAAAAATACGCAGAAGAATTAGTTAAAATGGGAAAAGCATATTATTGTTTTTGTACTGAAGATAGATTAGAAAAATTAAGAAAAGAAGCAGAAGAAAATAAAGTAGCTTTTTTATATGATGGACATTGTAAAAAATTAAGCCAAGAAGAAATAGATGAAAGAATTAAAAACGGAGAAAAATATGTTATTCGCCAACTTATGCCTAAAGAGGGAGTAAGCGTATATAATGATTTAGTTTATGGTGAAATAAAAGTTGAAAATAAATTACTAGAAGATCAAATATTATTAAAATCTGATGGATATCCAACGTATAATTTCGCTAATGTTATTGATGATCATTTAATGGGTATTACTCATGTTATAAGAGGCAATGAATACATAATGGCTACTCCTAAATATAATTTATTGTATGATGCATTTGGATGGGAAAAGCCAACCTATATACATGTATCAATGGTTCTTGGTGAAGACGGACAAAAATTAAGTAAACGAAATGGTGATGCTTCATTTATGGATTTATATAATGATGGATATATTCCTGAAGCAATTGTAAACTATTTGGTAATGCTAGGATGGAGTCCTGAAACTAATGAAGAAATATTTACTATGGATGAATTAATTAAAATTTTTGATCCAAAAAGAATAAGTAAATCACCATCTGTTTTTGATATTAAAAAGTTAAATTGGATAAATGCTCATTATATAAAAAAATTATCAATTGATGAATTACTAAAAATTACAGTTCCTCACTTAAAGAATGCATACGATTTAAAAGATAAAACTGATGAATGGATTAAAGAGTTAGTATCAATTTATCAAAATCATATAAGTTATGGAAAAGAAATAGTTGAAGTAACTGATTTATTCTTCAAAAATGAAAAAGAACTTGATCAAGAATGTAAAGATTTTATGAATCAAGAAGGAATAGATAATACAATAAAAGTATTTACTAGTGAAATAGAAAAAATTGAAGATTGGACTAAAGAAAATATTAACAGCGCTATTATGAATACTAAAGAAAAAGCAAATGCTAAAGGTAAAATGTTATATATGCCAATTAGAATTAAAGTCTCTTATCAAATGCATGGACCAGAACTACCAGATACGATTCATTTGTTAGGAAAAGAAACAGTATTAAATAGATTACAAAAATAACATAATTTACACACAATTTGATAGTATATTAATAAAGAGGTGAATTAATGAAATTATATAATACGCTTACTAAAAACATTCAAGAGTTTGTGCCTAATAATAAAGATGAAGTTACAATATATACTTGTGGACCTACAGTGTACAGTTATGCCCATATAGGAAACTTAAGAACATATATTTTTGAAGATATATTAGAAAAAACTTTAAATTTTATCGGATATAAAGTAAAAAGAGTAATGAATATAACTGATGTAGGACATATAGTTAGTGATGCAGATGATGGAATGGATAAAATGACTTTAGCAAGTCAAAAAGAAGGTAAAAAGGCTAGTGAAATTGCTCAATTTTATACTGATGCTTTTTTCAAAGATATGAATGAATTAAACATTAAAAAACCAGAAATAATTGCAAAGGCTACGGATCACATTAAAGAATATATTAAAATGATACAAGTACTTTTAGAAAAAGAAATTGCTTATCAATCAAATGGAAATGTTTATTTTGATGTAACTAAATATCCAAATTATTATGAATTATCTGGAAGAAGTGATGAAAATAATTTAGTAGGCGCTAGAGAAGATGTAACTTTGGACAAAAATAAAAAGAATCCAGCAGATTTCGCATTGTGGATGACAAATTCAAAATTTCAAAATCAAGAACAAAAATGGGACTCACCTTTTGGAATTGGCTATCCTGGATGGCATATTGAGTGTTCATGTATTGCTATAAAATACTTAGGAGAAAAATTAGATATTCACTGTGGAGGAATAGATAATATATTTCCACATCATACTAACGAAATTGCCCAATCAGAAAGTTATTTAGGACATAAGTGGTGTAATTATTTTGTTCATGGAGAATATCTAAACGATAAATCAGGTAAAATGAGTAAATCAAAAGGAGAATTTTTAACTTTAGATTTATTAAAAAAGAAGGGATATAACCCATTATCATATAGATTATTATGTTTACAATCTCATTATAGAAACAAATTATTATTTAGTTATGAAGCATTAGATATCGCACAAAATACTTATAGTAAATTAAAAAATAAAGTGGATAAACTTAAAGAAAATGTTGATATATCACAATTACCAGAGTCAAACAAAGAATATATTAATAAATTTAAAAACACATTAGAAGATGATTTAAATACTTCTAATGCCTTAACAGTTCTTTATGAATTATTAAAAGTAGAAAATATAAGTTCACAAGAAAAAATTTCAACTATTAAAGAAATGGATAAAGTATTATCTTTATCACTTCTATCAGACAACGCCAACTGGTTAAATAAGAAAGAAAAAGAAGAAGTTGAAAAATTAATTGAAAAACGTACTGAAGCAAAACAAATTAAAAACTTTGAACTTGCTGACAAAATAAGACAAGAATTAGAAGAGAAAGGTATTATTTTAATTGATACCAGAGAAGGTACTAGATATGAGGTGAAAAAATAATGGCGTTAACTTGGATAATTATTATTATTTCCCTGATTTTAACTTTATCAGCTCAAATATATATTAGCTCAGCTTATGCTAAATATAAAAAAATAGGAAATCAAAAACAAATAACTGGTTTTGAAACTGCAAAACAAATTTTAGCTAAAAATGGTTTAGAAAATATATACGTAGTAGAAACTAGAGGTAATTTAACTGATCACTATGATCCAAGAAGAAACACGATTAGACTTTCTACTGAAATATTTCATGGAACTAGCATTGCAGCTTGTGCAGTGGCTGCTCACGAAGTAGGGCATGCAATTCAATATAAAGAAGGTTATACTCCAATAAAAATTAGAAATGCAATTATTCCACTAGTTAATTTCAGTTCTCAAGCAGGCTATTTTGCAATAGTTATTTCATTTATTTTTGGTCTTACTAAACTGTTATGGATAGGTATTGCACTTGAAATAATTATTTTACTTTTTCAACTTTTGACTTTACCTGTAGAATTTAATGCATCTAGTAGAGCTTTAAAACAGTTAGAAAACGAAAACTTACTAGAAAAAAATGAAATTTCTAAAGCTTCTAGTATGTTAAAAGCGGCAGCTATGACTTATGTGGCTAGTGTTTTAACGGCTATACTTGAAATTCTAAGATTAATACTTATTGCAAGAGATAATGATTAATTTATAACTTATACACATTTAAAATATATAAGATAAATAAAACAAATAACTTGTTTAATTAGATTTAAATCTTTTAAACAAGTTATTTTTATATTCATATAACTATTATATAATAAATAAAAAGAACATAAACATGTTCCTTCTACATTAAATCATCCATATTATATAAGCCAGATTCTTTTGTAATAATAAATTTAGCTGCTTTTAAAGCTCCTTTTGCAAATACACTTCTATCATAGGCGGTATGTTTAAACTCCAAAGTTTCATTTTCAGAAAAATATAAAACAGAATGTTCTCCTACAATATTACCCCCTCTAATTGAAGAAAAACCTATTTCATTTTTAGCTCTTTTTTCATGTTTGTCGTGTCTATTAAATTCATAAAAAAGTTTATTGTCAACACTTTCGTTAATTTTATCAGCCAATAAAATTGCAGTTCCACTTGGAGAATCTATTTTTCTATTATGATGTGTTTCAACAATTTCAATATTACTATCGTCCAATAATGGAGTAACTTGTTTTAAAATATGCGCTAATAAATTTATTTCATAAGACATATTAGCTGATTGAAATATTGGAATATATTTTGAATAATCCTTAATAATTTTTAATTGTTCTTCATTAAATCCCGTAGTCGCAATTACCAATGGAACTCTTTTTTTCTTTGCATAATCTAACAAATTCATAGTAGCATTTGGTAGTGAAAAGTCAATAATAACATCTGGTATATCTTCAAATTTAAATGGATCAGAATATACATTGTATTCTTCACTACTTTGTTCTATTATATCAATGCCTCCAAATACTTTAGAATCCAAATCTTTATTAACTATGTTTTTAACTATTTGCCCCATTTTTCCATTAATTCCACTTATAAGAACTCTTAACATGTTGCACCTACTTTAATAAACCGAAGTCTTTAAGACTTTTTTCTAAGATTTGTTTTCCAGATTCTGTCATTTTAACAAGTGGTAATCGTGGGACTCCATAATTATATCCAAGCATATTTAATGCTTCTTTAATAGGGATTGGGTTAACTTCTTTAAATAAAGCATCTACTAAGTCCAGACATTCTAATTGCATTTTAGTAGCTTCTTTTAAATTATTATCAAAATAATTTTGAATCATGTCGTGAGTAAATTTAGGGGCTATATTTGATAATACCGAAATAACTCCAATACCTCCTAATGATAAAACTGGTAAAATTTGATCATCGTTGCCCGAATATATTTTTAAATTTTCTCCACATAAAGCAGAAATTTTTGCAACTTGGGATAAATTTCCACTTGCTTCTTTAATAGCAACTATATTTTCTATTTTTGATAATTCTAAACAAGTTGAAGGTTCAACATTTAATCCAGTTCTACTTGGCACACTATAAATAATAATAGGTAAACTAGTATTTTTGGCAATAGTTTTATAATGTTCTATTAATCCTAATTGCGTAGTCTTATTATAATAAGGTGTTACAACCAATAAACCATCAACACCAACACTTTCTGCATATTTACTCATTTCAATAACTTCTTTAGTATTATTTCCACCAGTACCTGCAATTACCGGTATTTTCTTGTTTACTCTATCTACAGCGTATTTGATTGTATCCATTTTTTCTTGTTTACTCATAGTAGAAGATTCACCAGTAGTTCCACATACAATTAGTGCATCACAATGGTTATCAACTTGATAATCAATTAATTTGCCAAATTCTTCAAAGTTTATACCATCTTCAGTAAACGGAGTAGAAATTGCAGTTCCACAACCTTTAAATATAACTTTTTTCATTTAATCATCTCCAATACAATTATATAATAATTAATTAAAAAAGTGAAATAATATGATAGAATATTTATTGGAAGTGATTGTATGGATTTAAACTCAATTAATCCCTTAGAACTTGCTTATATTGGAGATGCTGTATACGAAGTGATAATAAGAAATTATTTAATTCAAAAAGGAATTAGAAAAGTAAATAATTTACAAATAGAAGCTAAAAAATATGTGAGTGCTAAAGGACAAAGTGCTATTCTTAATACTCTTATGGAAACTGAAGTTTTAACAAGTGAAGAAAAAGAAATAGTTAAACGTGCAAGAAATTATAAAAGTATATCAAAACCAAAACACACTGATATTCTAACCTATAAGTATGCTACTGGTTTTGAAGCTTTAATAGGTCAACTATATTTAGAAAAAAATTATGAACGAATTAATGAAATTATAAAACTAGTATTGGAGGAAAAATAATGTATGTATTTGGAAAAAATGTAGCAAAAGATTTACTTATAAATAATAAAAAAATATATGATGTTATATTATGGGAAAATTTTAAAGACAAAAATATATTATCTGAATTGAAAAAAAGAAATATTAAAATAAAATATATGACAAAAAAACAAATTGATGAAGTTGAAAATGGTAATCACCAAGGTATAATACTAAATATACCTGATTTTAAATATTCATCTTTAGAAGACCTTAAAAATAGCAATGGAGATATGCCATTTTTAGTAATGTTAGATCATATAGAAGATCCACATAATTTTGGTGCAATTATAAGGACTTGTGAATCAGCTAAAGTAGATGGTATTATAATTCCAAAAGATAGAAGTGTTAATGTCAATTCTACTGTAATGAAAACAAGCGCAGGAACTCTTGATAGGGTAAAAATTTGTATGGTTACAAATCTTGCTAATACTATTGAGGAACTTAAAAAAAGTGGATACTGGATAGTAGGAACTACATTAGATGGACAAGATTATAGTACAATTGATTATAACATGCCAATTTGTTTAATTATTGGAAACGAAGGTAAAGGAATTAGCAAATTAATTAAAGAAAAATGTGATTTTTTGGCTACTATACCAATGAAAGGTGAAGTAAATAGTCTTAATGCCTCTGTTGCTACTGGAATAATGATCTATCAAATATTAGAAAAAAGAAAGTAGTGATATTGTGAAATATAGAGAATATAATGATTATGAACTTTTATATATGGTTAATGAAATGAGTGAAGAAGCTTTAGATATTCTCTATGAAAAATATAAACCTATAATAATTAAAACTGCTAATAAATATTTTTCTACGTATAGAAAATACGGACTTGATATTAACGATTTTATTTTAGAAGGATATGTTGCACTTGATAAAGCTATTAAAAAATATGAAACTTTATTAAATGATAATATTAGCTTTTCTTCTTTTTTAGTACTTACACTTGAAAGACAAATGAAAGACTTAGTTAGAAAAGTTAAAGCACAGAAAAACAAAATACTAAACGATTCAATATATTATGAAGATATAAATGAACAAAACGATTTAAATTATTTGGATTTAAAAGCAGACGATAACAGTATTGAACCGTTAAATTTAATTATCAATAATGAGCAGCAAAAAGAAATTATTAATACTTTTACTAATAAGTTAAAAGGAATAGAGTTAAAAGTATTTAATCTAAAAAAAATTGGATATACAAATATAGAGATTGCTAACAAATTAAATATTAATATAAAATCAGTATTAAACGCAGTTAGTAGAATAAAGAAAAAAGGTAAAGAAAACATTGACTTTTATTAGAACTTGTGTTAATTTATAGTTGTAAACACAAGTGAGTGTTTTTTATTTTTATTTAAATGAGGTGCGAAATGAAAAAAATAGTAAAATTTTTTAAGGGAATTAAAAAGGAAATTTCTCGTGTTCGTTGGCCAAATAAAAAAGAAATGATTAAATATTCAATCGCAACAATAATATTTATCTTGTTTTTTGCATTATTTTTCTATGGATTTGATGCAATAGTGGCAATGTTAATGGAATTATTTGGGTAGAATAAGAAAGGGTAATAATAATGGATAAACAATGGTATGTAGTTAATACTTATTCAGGACATGAAAACAAGGTAAAAGAAAAACTAGATATGCGTATTAATTCAATGGATATGCAACAACATATTTTTAGAGTCGTAGTTCCAGAACAAAAAGAAATTGAAATTAAAGATGGAGTAAAAAAAGAAAAAGTTAAAAAAATGTTTCCAGGATACATATTAGTTGAAATGGATATGAGTGATGAAGCTTGGTATATCGTAAGAAACACCCCAGGAGTTACCGGATTCATAGGGTCATCGGGAAAAGGAGCAAAACCAGTTCCGCTAATGCCTTATGAAGTTGATAAAGTTTTAAATAGTATGGGACTAAGTAGACTTGAAATTGGTAACGAATTAAATGTCGGAGATAAAGTTAAAATAGTAGATGGCCCTTTCAAGGCTATGTATGGAAAAGTGGAAGCACTAGATTTAAAAAATCAAAAACTTACTGTATTAATAGATTTATTTGGACAAGAAACACCTGTAGATGTTGAACTTGTACAAATAGAAAAAGCTTAAAAATTATTGAAATATTAAATAAAGTGTGTTATTATTTTAAACGCAGCTATATATTATTTTATATAGATATCAAGTGGGAGGCGCGGATTTAAGCTATTAGAACCACAAACGAAAAAGGAAGGAGAGGTTTTTCGTGGCAAAACAAATCGCTAAAAAAATTAAATTACAAATTCCAGCAGGAAAAGCTACACCAGCTCCACCAGTAGGAACAGTGTTAGGGCCAGCAGGAATTAATTTACAAGAATTCTGTACTAAATTCAATGATGCAAGTAGAGATAAAATGGGAGATATTCTTCCAGTAGAAATTACAATTTATGATGATAGAACATTTGATTTTGTTCTTAAAACACCACCAGCAGCATTCTTAATTAAAAAAGCTGCAGGAATACAAAAAGGTTCAGCAAAAGGTGCAAATCATGTTGTTGCAACTATAACTAAAGCTCAATTACAAGAAATAGCTGAAACTAAATTACCAGATTTAAATGCTTATACAGTAGAAGAAGCTATGAAAATAGTAGAAGGTACAGCACGTAATATGGGTGTTGCAGTTAAAGGATTAAACGATAAAGAATTAGCTAAACAAGAAGAAGAAGCTATTCAAGAAGAAAAAGAAGCAGCAAAAAGAGAAGCAGAATTAGAAAAAGCTGAAGAAGCACAACAAGTTAGTGAACCAGAAACTAACGAAGAATAAAAACATATAGGTAATTACCTATGTGGGAGGAAAAGTCCGCTTATTACCACATAAGGAGGTTAGAAAATGAAAAAACTAAGTAAAAAATATGCCGAAGCTGTTAGTAAAATAGAAAAAAACAAAGCATATACTAAAGAAGAAGCTATTAAATTAGCTAAAGAAACAAGTATATCAAAATTTGATGCTTCTGTTGAAGTAGCAATGAAATTAAATCTAGATACTAAAAAAGCAGATCAACAATTACGTGGCGCAGTAGTATTACCTAATGGTACAGGAAAAAGTAAAAAAGTCCTAGTAATAGCTAAAGGTGATAATGCTAAGGCAGCAGTAGCTGCTGGTGCTGACTATGTTGGTGACACAGATATGCTTACTAAAATAGAAAAAGAAAATTGGTTTGACTTTGATGTTATTATAGCAACACCTGATATGATGGCTCAACTAGGAAAGTTGGGTAAAGTATTAGGACCTAAAGGGTTAATGCCAAATCCTAAAACTGGTACAGTTACAACAGATGTTAAAAAAGCAATTGAAGATGTTAAAAAAGGTAGAGTTGAATATAGAACAGATAGCTATGGTAATGTGCATGGACTAATTGGTAAAGTTTCATTTGATGATCAAAAATTAATTGAAAACTTAAATGCTTTCGTTGATGTAATTTTAAAATCAAAACCTACAACAGTTAAAGGTGTATATGTTAAAAATATTTCAGTAGCAACTACAATGGGGCCTGGAATAAAAGTTGATATAAATTCCTTTGACAAATAATTAAAAATATAATATAATACAAATTGATTGGAAAAGCCGTAGACAGTAGGGGAGAAATCTTAATAATCCTACCGAGGAATAAAGAATAGATCTTTGACCTTTGTATGTCTACTCATACAAAGGTTTTAATTTTTACGGCCTTTAAAAATAGGGAGGTGTAAAAGTGGCAAGTGCTAAAATTCTTGAACAAAAACAAAATGTAATTAATGAAATTCAGTCAAATGTTAAAAATTCAACTTCAGTAGTATTTTTTGATTACAGAGGATTAACAGTTGAAGAAGTAACTGATTTAAGAAGAAAACTAAAAGAAGCAGGTGCATCGCTTAAAGTATATAAAAACACTCTTACTAAAAGAGCTTTAGATACTTTAAATATTTCACTTGATGAACATTTAGTTGGACCTAAAGCTGTTGCATTTGGTGATGATGCAGTAGCACCAATTAAAGTCTTAGCTGACTTTGCAAAAGATCATAAAGCATTAGAATTAAAAGTAGGAATTATTGATGGAGAAATTTCAGATACTGAAGTTTTAAACAAACTAGCAACAATTCCATCAAGAGAAGGATTACTTACAATGCTTGCTGGTGGTTTAATTGGAATCGCCAAAGATTTATCTATTTGTTTAGATTTATATGGTAAGCAATTAGAAGGCAATGAATAATAAAATAAGGGAGGAATATAAAAATGGCAAAATTAACAAGAGATGAATTCATAAGCTCATTAAAAGAAATGACTTTATTAGAAATTAAAGATTTAGTAGATGCAATGAAAGAAGAATTTGGTGTAGATCCATCAGCAGTAGCAGTAGCTGCTGCACCAGCTGCAGGTGCAGTTGATGAAGGGCCAACAAGTGCAACAGTAGTTTTATCAAACTGTGGTGCTAACAAAATTCAAGTTATCAAAGTTATTAGAGATATTACTGGTTTAGGATTAAAAGAAGCTAAAGATATTGCTGACAACGGTGGTAATGTTAAAGAAAATGTATCTATGGATGAAGCTAATGAAATCAAAGCTAAATTAGAAGAAGCTGGAGCTTCTGTTGAATTCAAATAATTTATTTAATGACAATTTTTAAGCTCGTACTATTTTGTGCGGGCTTATAGTCGTTTTATAAAGGAGTAACAAATGGAACATTATTTTACAAAAAATAGTAATCTAAAAAGTAATGAAAAAAAGATTTCAGTCACATTAAAAAATAAAGGCTATAATTTTTTAACTGACAATGGAGTTTTTTCTAAAGACGGATTAGATAAAGGTACGAGAGTATTATTAGAGGTTTTAGATTTTAATAGTGTAACAGGTAAGGTATTAGATGTTGGGTGTGGGTATGGACCAATTGGTATTATACTTTCTAAAAATACCAAGTGTGAGATTGACATGATTGATATAAATAATAGAGCAATAGAACTTGCAAAAAAAAATATTAAATTAAATAACGCTAAAAATATCAGAGCTTTTGAATCTGATAGATATGAAAATGTAAAAGAAGAATATGATTTTATAATAACTAATCCTCCAATAAGAGTTGGAAAAGAAATCTTGTATAAAATTTTAATTGAAGCTAAATCTCATTTGAAAAAAAATGGAGAATTATGGTTTGTTGTGAATAAACATCAAGGAGCTAAGTCGCTATCTTTAGACATGGCTAGTGTGTATAATGTTGAAGTGGTGAGTAAAAGCAAAAATTTTTTGGTAATAAGAGCAAAAAACAATTGACAATTTGATGTTAGTCTGATAACATTATAAATTGGCGGCATATTCTTTTTTTACAAGTTTATGTTCTTTGAATAATTTAATAATATGTTTAGTTATAGGGGTGAATCAAGTGGCATATAAAATTAAAAAAGTAAATAGCAAAAGAGAAAGAAGAAATTTTTCAAGAATTAAAAACACCTATGAACTTCAAGATTTATTGGAAATCCAAAAGAAATCTTATCAATGGTTTATAACAGATGGAATAAAAGAAGTATTTGATGATTTATTTCCTGTAGAAAGTTTTTCTGGTGAATTAGCATTAGAATTTACCGATTATTCTTTTGATGAACCAAGATATTCTATTAAAGAAGCAAAATATAGAGAAACTACTTATGCGGCTCCATTAAAAGTACAAGCACGTCTTTTTAATCATGAAACTGGTGAAGTTAAAGAGCAAGAAATTTTCCTAGGTGATATGCCAGTTATGACAGATAGCGGTACATTTATAATTAACGGTGCAGAAAGAGTTATAGTATCACAATTAGTACGTTCTCCAAGTGTTTATTTTTCAAAAACAATAGATAAAAATGGTAGGAGTGTATTTACTTCACAAATCATACCAACACGTGGTACATGGTTAGAGTTTGAATTAGATGCTAGAGACGTAATTTACGTAAGAATAGATAGAACTAGAAAGGTTCCACTTACAACACTTTTACGTGCATTCGGACTTTCAACATCAGAAGAAATTGTTAAAGTGTTTGGTGAAAACCAATATATATTAAATACACTTGCAAAAGATTCAACCAAAAATACAGATGAGGCATTAATTGAAATTTACGAAAAACTAAGACCAGGTGAACCAGCTACTTTAGACAGTGCTAAAAACCAATTAATAACTAGATTCTTTGATGAATTTAGATATGATTTAGCAAAAGTAGGTCGTTACAAATTTAATCGTAAATTAGATATTTGTGATAGATTAATAAACAATGTAATTGCAGAAGATATTATTGTTAATGGAGAAGTAGTTGCTAGTAAAGGTACTCTAATGACTAAAGAAGTACTAGAAAACTTAAAACCAGTATTAAATGCTGGATATAATAATAAAGAAGTATTAATTAATGATGAATTAGATCAACATAATATAATTCAAACAATCAAAGTTTATTCGCCAATAGACAAAGAAAAAGAAATTCTTATTATTGGAAATGATCAATCAACAACAATAAAAAGACTTACAATTCCAGACTTTTATGCAGCAACTTCATACTATTTAAATTTATTAGATGGTATAGGATTTACTGATGAAATAGATCATTTAGGAAATCGTCGTGTAAGACAAGTTGGAGAATTATTACAAAATCAATTTAGAATTGGTGTTGCACGTATGGAAAGAGTTATTCGTGAAAGAATGACTACTCAAGAATTAGATACAGTTACTCCAAAAACTTTAATTAACATTAGACCAGTAACTGCTGCAATTAAAGAATTTTTTGGATCAAGCCAACTATCACAATTCATGGATCAACAAAATCCAATCGCAGAACTTACAAATAAAAGACGTTTATCAGCTTTAGGACCTGGTGGTTTATCAAGAGAAAGAGCTGGTATGGAAGTTCGTGACGTTAATGCAAGTCACTATGGACGTATTTGTCCGATTGAATCACCAGAAGGGCAAAATATTGGACTTATTACTTCACTAGCAAGTTATGCCAAAATAAATGATTATGGATTTATAATGACTCCATATAGAAAAGTAGAAAATGCTAAATTAACTGATCAAGTTGATTATTTAACAGCAGATGAAGAAAAAGATTTCTACATTTCTCAAGCAACCATTAATATAGACGATGATGGAAATATAACTGATAAAACATTAACAGCTCGTTATAGAGAAGAAAATGTATTAGTTAATAAAGAACAAATTGATTACATAGATGTATCCCCACAACAAGTTGTATCAGTAACAACAAGTTGTATTCCATTCCTAGAACACGATGATGCTACTCGTGCATTGATGGGTGCAAACATGCAACGTCAAGCAGTTCCACTAATTAAAACAGAAGCACCAATAGTTGGTACTGGTGTTGAATATATAGCAGCAAGAGACTCTGGATCAGTAGTAGTAGCAAAAGCAGATGGTGTTGTAGAATATGTAGACGCTAATAAAATAATTGTTAAGAATAAAGGTGGAAAAGACACTTACTATTTATCAACATTTGAAGGTTCGAACCAAGGTACATGTTATCATCAAAGACCATTTGTTAGTGTTGGGGAAAAAGTAACACGTGGAATGACTATTGCAGATGGTCCAAGTACAAATTGTGGTGAATTAGCGCTTGGTAAAAATGTAGTAGTTGCATTTATGACATTCAATGGTTACAACTATGAAGATGCAGTTATAATGAATGAAAGATTAGTAAAAGATGATGTTTATACATCAATTCATATAGAAGATTATGAAATTCAATGTAGAGAAACCAAATTAGGACCAGAAGAAATTACAAAAGATATTCCTAATGTAGGAGAAGATGCAAGGAAAAATCTTGATTCTGAAGGTATTATAAAAATAGGTACTGAAGTTAAAGAAGGAGATATTCTTGTAGGAAAAGTTACACCAAAAGGAATGGCAGAACTTACTTCAGAAGAAAAATTACTACATGCAATTTTTGGTGAAAAAACTAGAGAAGTAAGAGATACATCATTACGTGTTCCACATGGTGGTGATGGTATTGTTCATGATATAAAAGTTTATACAAGAAAAGATAACGATGAATTACCAGCAGGAGTAAGTAAAGTAGTAAGAGTTTACATTGCTCAAAAACGTAAAATTCAAGTTGGAGATAAAATGGCTGGGCGTCATGGTAATAAAGGGGTTATTTCACTTATATTACCATCAGAAGATATGCCATATTTACCAGATGGTACCCCAGTAGACATTATGCTTAACCCACAAGGGGTTCCATCACGTATGAATATCGGACAAATCCTAGAATTACACTTAGGAATGGCAGCTAAAAAATTAAATTGCTATGTTGCAACTCCAGTATTTGATGGAGCTAAAACTTCTGATATTGATGAAATGATGAAAGAAGCCCAAATTGACGATGATTATAAAACTGAACTATATGATGGTAGAACTGGTGAAAAATTTGATAACAGAATCAGTGTTGGAGTAATGTACATGATTAAACTTGCACACATGGTTGATGACAAGTTACATGGACGTTCAACAGGACCTTATTCATTAGTTACTCAACAACCATTAGGTGGTAAAGCACAATTTGGTGGACAAAGATTTGGAGAAATGGAAGTTTGGGCACTAGAAGCTTATGGTGCAGCTCATACTTTACAAGAACTTATCACCGTCAAATCAGACGATGTTGTTGGTCGTGTAAAAGTATATGAATCAATTGTAAAAGGTAAACCAATTAACCAAGCAGGAGTACCTGAATCATTTAGAGTATTAATTAAAGAATTCCAAGCATTAGGTCTTGATATTTCAATTATTAATAAAAACAACGAAGAACTAGACTTAAAAGAATTAGAAGCTATGGAAGAAAAAGAAGACAATAGTTTATCAATTGATGAATTAGAGGATAATGAATTAAGAGAAAAATTAGCACTTATTGACAAGCTTGCAATTGAAAACAAAAAAGATAAAGATGTTGATGATCTATCTGAACCATTAGAAGATGATTACGATGATGGTGATGAAGAAGAGATAGAAGAAGACTTAGATGATATTAATGAAGAAGATTTATTAGAAGGGAGTGATTTTTAATGTTTGAAGTTAATAATTTTGAAGCATTAAAAATTTCCCTTGCATCTCCTGAAAAAATCAGATCTTGGTCTTATGGGGAAGTAAAAAAACCAGAAACTATAAATTATAGAACATTAAAACCAGAACGTGATGGATTATTTTGTGAAAAAATCTTTGGACCTACAAGAGATTTTGAATGTTCTTGTGGAAAATATAAAAGATTACGTTACAAAAATATTATTTGTGATCGTTGTGGTGTAGAAGTTACTCGTTCCAAAGTTAGACGTGAAAGAATGGGACATATAGAACTTGCAACTCCAGTATCACATATTTGGTACTTTAAAGGAGTTCCATCTCGTATGGGATTAGTTCTTGATATGTCACCAAGAGACTTAGAAGAAGTATTATATTTCGTATCTTATGTAGTAATTAATCCAGGAATTGCACCACTAGAAAAGAAGCAAACATTATCAGACAAAGAATACAGAGCATATTATGAAAAATACGGTGATGGATTCGAAGTTGGAATGGGTGCAGAAGCAATCAAAAAATTACTACAAGAAGTTGATGTTGAAAAAGAACTTGCAGAACTTAGAAAAGAATTAAAAGACGCTCAAGGTCAAAAAAGAGTACGTTTAATCAAAAGATTAGATGTATTAGATGCTTTTTATCAATCAGGAAACAAACCTGAATGGATGATAATAGAAGCATTACCAGTTATTCCACCAGAACTTAGACCTATGATCCAATTAGATGGTGGAAGATTTGCAACTAGTGACTTAAATGATTTATATAGACGTATCATTAATAGAAATAATCGTTTAAAGAAATTAATAGATCTAGGAGCTCCTTCTATCATTATTCAAAATGAAAAACGTATGTTACAAGAAGCTGTTGATGCATTATTTGATAATGGTAGACGTGGAAGAAATGTAACAGGTGCAGGTAATAGACCATTAAAATCATTATCAAGTATGCTTAAAGGTAAACAAGGAAGATTTAGACAAAACTTACTAGGTAAACGTGTTGACTATTCAGGACGTAGTGTTATCGTAGTAGGACCAAGTCTAAAAATGTATCAATGTGGTATTCCAAAAGATATGGCACTAGAATTATTTAAACCACATGTTATTCATGGACTTGTTGAAAAAGAAATAGCGAATAATATTAAAGCAGCTAAAAAAATGATTGAAAATAAAGATGAAAGAGTATGGGATATAGTTGAAGAAGTAATTAAAGAACATCCAGTACTATTAAATCGTGCTCCTACATTACATAGACTTGGAATTCAAGCATTTGAACCAGTATTAATTGGTGGAAAAGCAATTCGTCTTCACCCATTAGTTACACCAGCATTTAATGCCGACTTTGATGGAGACCAAATGGCTGTACACGTTCCACTATCTGAAGAAGCACAAGCAGAAGCAAGAATTTTAATGCTTGGTGCAAATAACATTCTAAGTCCAAAAGACGGTAAACCAATAGTTACGCCGTCTCAAGATATGATCCTAGGTAATTATTATTTAAGTATAGAAAAACCTGGAATTACTGGTGAAGGAAGAATCTTTAGAAATGCTAACGAAGCTTTAATGGCTTATGAGAGAAGAGAATTAACACTTCATGCTAGAATTGCAGTACCAGTTGATTCATTTAAACATAAAGTATTTACTGAATCTCAAAAAGGTAAATATTTAGTAACTACAGTTGGAAAATTAATATTTAATGAAATTTTACCTGATTCATTTGCTTTCATTAATGAACCAACAGATGCAAATATAGAAAAATTTACTCCTAATAAATTCTTTATTGAAAAAGGTAAAAATATTCCAGAAGAAATTGCTAAAATGCCTATAACTAAACCATTTGTTAAAGGTACTCTTGAAAGTATAATTGCTCAAATATACAAAAGATATAAAACTACTGAAACTTCTATTATGCTAGATAAACTTAAGGATCAAGGATTCAAATATTCTACTAAAGCAGGTATTTCAATTGCAGTCACTGATATAGTTACAAGTAGCAAGAAAGAAGAAGTACTAAAAGAAAGCAATGATATGGTTAAAAAAATCAATAAACAGTTTCAAAGAGGGTTAATTACTGAACAAGAAAGATTCAATAAAGTAATTGCTACATGGAATGATGCTAAAAAAGTTATTTCTGATGAACTTGAAGAAATCGCTAAAGATCCTAAAAATGTTGATAATTCAATATTTATGATGATGAACTCTAAAGCACGTGGTAATATTTCTAACTTTACACAACTTGCCGGTATGCGTGGTTTAATGCAAAAGCCAAACGGTGAGCCAGTAGAAATACCAGTTACTTCTTCATTTAGAGAAGGATTATCAGTATCAGAATTCTTCTTATCAACACATGGAGCTAGAAAAGGTAGTGCAGATACTGCATTAAAAACAGCAGATTCTGGATACTTAACTCGTCGTCTTGTTGATGTAGCTCAAGATGTAATCGTAAAAGAAGATGATTGTGGTACAATTCAAGGTCAAGTAGTAAAAGCATTCATTGATGAAAAATCAAATACTGTAATTGAATCATTATATGATAGAATTGTTGGAAGATATACAAATAAAAAAGTATTAAATCCAGAAACTAAAGAAATGATTATTGATAAAAATGAACTTATTACAGAAAATATTGCAGATAAAATTATTAAAGCTGGAATAGAAGCTGTTGAAATAAGAACAATTCTTACATGTAAAACAAAACACGGAGTATGTAGAAAATGTTATGGTAAAAATCTTGCAACTGGAAACATGGTTGAAACGGGAGAAGCTGTTGGTATAATGGCTGCTCAATCAATCGGTGAACCAGGAACTCAGTTAACCATGAGAACCTTCCATACAGGTGGGGTTGCCGGAGATGATATTACTCAAGGGTTACCACGTGTTCAAGAATTATTTGAAGCTAGAAATCCTAAAGGTAAAGCTACAATCGCTGAAATTTCAGGTAAAATTACTAAAATTGATGATGCAAATGGTAAATGGAAAATTTATATTAAAAATGATGTAGAAACAAGAGAACATGTTACATTATATGGTTCAAAACTAAGAGTAGCTAAAGGAGATATTGTATCTGCTGGAGACCAACTTACGGAAGGTGCAATTAGTCCAAAAGAATTACTTGCAGTTACAGATCCACTAACAGTTCAAGACTATATTCTAAAAGAAATTCAAAAAGTATATCGTTCACAAGGTGTTGATATTAGTGATAAACACATTGAAATAATAGCACGTAGAATGATATCAAAAATAAGAATAAATGAAGGTGGAGATACCGAAATCTTACCAGGATCATTAATTTCAATAAGTGAATTTACAGAAGCAAATAAAGAAGTTATATTACAAGGTAAAAAACCAGCTACTGGTAGACCAATTTTACTTGGTATAACTAAAGCTTCGCTTGAAACAGATTCATTCTTATCAGCTGCTTCATTCCAAGAAACAACAAGAATCTTAACAGATGCTTCAATTAGAGGAAAAGTAGATACTCTACAAGGATTAAAAGAAAATGTTATCATTGGTAAATTAATTCCAGCAGGAACTGGTGCAAAACAATATAAAGAAGTTGATTTTGATTTAACAACTAATTACAATGATGATGAACCAATAGAAGCTTTGGAAGAACAATTACTTGCTGATAGTGATGAAGATCAAGTAGAAATTAACACTAATGAAAACGAAGAACAAAATTAACTTCTTCGTTTTTTTACTTTGAAATTGTAAAAATTATAAAATTGTAGTAAAATACCTATAAGAAGAAGGGATTATAATGAAAAAATTAAACAATAGAGGATGGGGCTTAAGTGATTATCTTATAATAGTTACAGCAATTATTGCTGCTTTAATAATTGCCAGTTTATTAATAATTCATTTAACTAAAAATTTAAATAAAAATTTTAATACAGAAATAGAAAATGAGGAACCTACAAATATAATTGAAAATAATAACGATTCTTCTGCTTTAGATAAAGAGGAAATAGAAAATAAAGAAATTGATTACAAATCATTAGAAAATAAACTAATAACCATAGGAGAAAAATATGTTGAGTTAAATTATAAAGGTAACATAAATAATGGAACTATAATTGTAGATAATCAACATATCATAGATTTAGATAGTAGTATTAAAAATGAAATGGAAAAAGATAGCTGTAAGGGATATGTTATAATAAAAAAAGAAACAGAAACAATTAGTTATACTCCATATATAAGTTGTAATAATTATAAAAGTGAAGGGTATTTGGATATATATAACTAAAAAGAATAGCAAATGCTTTTTAAAAAGTGTAAAAAAAATAATTGACATACATATAATAAAGTGTTATATTAATTATGCATAAATTTTATAGTTTTATCCTTATGGGTAAAACTTATATTTATACAATAAAAGAAACACCAGGATGTGTGTAAAGAGAGGAGGAGCAAATACAATGCCTACAGTAAATCAATTAGTTAGAAAAAGAAGACAAAAGAAACAATTTAAAAGTAAATCTCCAGTGTTAGGAATTCGTTTAGATACAATAAAAAGAAAAACAACAAAAACTAATTCACCACAAAAACGTGGGGTATGTACTCGTGTAGGAACAATGACACCTAAAAAACCAAACTCAGCACTTCGCAAATATGCTCGTGTTCGTTTAAGTAATGGATATGAAGTAACAGCTTACATTCCAGGAATTGGTCACAATTTACAAGAACATAGCGCAGTATTAATTCGTGGTGGACGTGTTAAAGACCTTATCGGGGTTCGTTATCATATTATTCGTGGTACAATGGATACTCAAGGTGTTCAAAATCGTGCACAAGGCAGAAGTAAATACGGTGCAAAAAAACCTAAAAAATAATTTAAGTTTTAAAACATAATAGTGAAAGGAGGATATTATGCGTAAAAGACGTGCAGTTAAAAGGGATGTACTTCCTGATTCAATATATAATTCAAAAATAGTTACAAAGTTAATTAACCAAGTAATGAAAGATGGTAAAAAAGGTACAGCTCAAAGAATAGTTTACGATGCATTTAAAATCGTTAATGAAAAAACAAATGAAGATGCACTAACTGTATTTGAACGTGCTATGGCAAATATTAAACCACAATTAGAGGTTAAATCAAGACGTGTAGGTGGTTCTAACTACCAAGTGCCTATTGAAGTTAAACCGGATAGAAGTCAAGCCTTAGCTTTTAGATGGTTAACACAATATGCTAGATTAAGACATGGAAAAGGAATGGCAGAAAACCTAGCTAATGAAATTATTGATGCATCAAATGGAGTAGGTGCAGCAGTAAAAAAACGTGAAGACACACATAAAATGGCAGAAGCTAATAAAGCCTTTGCACATTATCGTTGGTAAAATAAGAAAGGAAAATAATTTATGGCTCGTGAAAGTTCATTAGAAAAAACACGTAATATAGGAATCATGGCCCATATTGATGCTGGTAAAACTACATGTACTGAACGTATACTATACCACACTGGTAAAATCCACAAAATTGGTGAAACACATGATGGTGAATCGCAAATGGATTGGATGGAACAAGAACAAGAACGTGGTATAACAATTACTTCAGCTGCTACAACAGCATTCTGGAAAGGTTATAGATATAATATAATTGATACTCCAGGACACGTAGACTTTACAATAGAAGTATCACGTAGTTTACGTGTACTTGATGGTTCAGTCGCTTTGTTAGATGCACAAGCTGGTGTAGAACCACAAACAGAAACAGTATGGCGTCAAGCAACTGAATTCAAAGTACCAAGAATCATTTTTGTTAATAAAATGGATAAAATGGGAGCTAACTTTGAATACAGTTTAAATTCTATTGAAAATAGATTAGGCGTTAACGCTAAAGCTATAGAATGGCCAATCGGTGCTGAACATGAATTTCGTGGTGTAATTGATTTAGTTACAATGAAAGCTTATGAATACGATGGTCAACCAGAAGAAAATGCAAAAGAAATAGAAATACCTGAAGAATTAAAAGCAACAGCAGAAGAAAAAAGAGCAGAACTATTAGAAGCAATTGCAGAATTTGACGATGAACTAATGGAAAAATACCTAGAAGGTGAAGAAATTAGTGTTGAATTAATTAAAAAAGCAATTAGAAAAGGAGTTCTTTCAGTAGAATTCTTCCCAGTAATGTGTGGTACCGCATTAGGAAATAAAGGTATTAAATTAATGTTAGATGCAGTAATTGATTATATGCCATCTCCATTAGATATACCTGCTATTAAATGTACTGATATGAACGGAAATGAAACAGAAAGACATCCATCTGATAGTGAACCATTTAGTGCATTAGCATTTAAAGTTATGACTGACCCTTATGTCGGTAGATTAACTTTCTTTAGAGTTTACTCTGGAAAAATGACTAGTGGATCTTATGTATTAAACTCTACTAAAAACTCTAAAGAAAGAGTTGGACGTATTTTAAGGATGCACGCCAATACAAGAACTGAAATTTCTGAAGTATATACAGGAGATATTGCAGCTGCAGTAGGACTTAAAAATACTACAACTGGTGATACACTATGTGACGAAAAGAAACCAGTTATTCTAGAATCAATGGTATTCCCAGAACCAGTTATTGAACTTGCTGTTGAACCAAAATCAAAAGCAGATCAAGATAAAATGGGAATTGCATTACAAAAATTAGCTGAAGAAGATCCAACATTTAAAGTACATACAGATCATGAAACTGGTCAAACAGTTATCGCAGGTATGGGTGAACTTCACTTAGATGTTTTAGTTGACAGAATGAGAAGAGAATTTGATGTAGAAGCAAATATTGGTAAACCACAAGTAGCTTATCGTGAAACTTTAACACAAGCTGCTGATTGTGAAGGTAAATATATTAAACAATCTGGTGGTAGAGGTCAATATGGACATGTATGGATTAAATTTGAACCTAATACAGATAAAGGTTATGAATTTGTAGATGCAATAGTTGGTGGGGTCGTTCCTCGTGAATATATTCCAGTAACTGATAAAGGTTTACAAGAAGCAATGGAAACAGGAGTTCTTGCAGGATATCCTATGATAGATGTTAAAGCAACATTATTTGATGGTTCTTATCATGATGTTGACTCAAGTGAAATGGCATTTAAAATTGCTGCATCACTAGCTTTAAAAGAAGCTAAAAATAAATGTAAACCTGTACTATTAGAACCAATAATGAAAGTAGAAGTAACAACTCCAGAAGAATATTTTGGTAATGTTATGGGAGATATCACTTCAAGACGTGGTAAACCACTTGGACAAGAAACAAGAGGTAATGCAATTGTATTAGATGCAATGGTACCACTTTCTGAAATGTTTGGATATGCAACTAGCTTACGTTCTAATACACAAGGTAGAGGAGCATTTATAATGACATTTGATCATTACGAACAAGTTCCTAAAAATATTAGCGAAGAAATCATTAAGAAAAATGGTGGAAACTAATTAAAAACACTTGAATTATTTTCAAGGTTTGATAAAATATTAATGTACATAAGAAAAAGGAGGAAATATTAATATGGCAAAACAAAAATTTGATCGTTCAAAACCACATGTTAACATTGGTACAATTGGACACGTAGACCATGGTAAAACAACACTTACCGCTGCTATTACTAAATATTTAGCGTCAAAAGGTCAAGCTGAATTTACAGATTATGCAAATATCGATAAAGCACCTGAAGAAAGAGAAAGAGGTATTACAATTAATACTTCACACGTTGAGTATGAAACTGATAAACGTCACTATGCTCACGTTGACTGTCCAGGACATGCTGACTATGTAAAAAACATGATTACTGGTGCAGCTCAAATGGATGGAGCTATCCTAGTTATTGCAGCTAGTGATGGACCAATGGCACAAACTCGTGAACATATCTTATTATCACGTCAAGTTGGTGTTCCAAGAATGGTTGTATTTATGAATAAATGTGACCAAGTTGATGATCCAGAATTACTAGATTTAGTAGAAATGGAAATTCGTGAATTATTAAATGAATATGGATATGAAGGAGACGATACTCCAATTATTCGTGGATCTGCATTAAAAGCACTTGAAGGAGATCCAGAAGCTGAAAAAGCTATTGGAGAATTAATGGATGCAGTAGATGAATGGATTCCAACTCCAGAAAGAGATACTGATAAACCATTCTTAATGTCAATTGAAGACGTATTTACAATTACAGGTCGTGGAACAGTTGTTACTGGACGTGTAGAACGTGGACAATTAAAATTAAATGATGAAGTAGAAATAGTTGGTTTAAAAGATACTAAAAAAACAGTTGTTACTGGAATTGAAATGTTTAGAAAACAATTAGACTATGCTGAAGCAGGAGATAATGCTGGTGTATTATTACGTGGTATTGCTCGTGAAGAAGTAGAACGTGGTCAAGTACTTGCTAAACCAGGAAGTGTTCATCCACATAAAAAATTCAAAGCAGAAGTTTATGTTCTTTCTAAAGAAGAAGGTGGAAGACATACTCCATTCTTCTCAAACTATAGACCTCAATTCTATTTCAGAACTACTGACGTTACAGGTGTAATTACTTTACCTGAAGGTGTAGAAATGGTTATGCCAGGAGATAATGTAAGTATGACTGTTGAATTAATCGCTCCAATCGCAGTAGAAAATGGTACTGAATTCTCAATCCGTGAAGGTGGAAGAACAGTTGGTGCTGGTAAAGTTTCTGAAATAATTGAATAATAAAATAAGAAAAACATTGAATTATTTTTTCAATGTTTTTTTATTTACAGTTTAAATATTTAATTTACTACATTTTTGATTTTTGCTATTGTACAAAGAAAAAAAATATGATATTATCTAATAGTAGAGGAGGTAAAGAAAGGAATGGAAGAAAGAGGAAATAACGCTAATAAGGTATTGTTAACTGTAATTGGAATTGCAGTATTAGTTGTAGCTACAATAGGTGCAACATTTGCATATTTCTCAGCAACAGGTGGGACTGCAACTCAAAATGTTCAAACTGGTGAATTAAAAGTAGCAGCTACATCATCATTAACACAAGGAAAATCAATTAAACCAACAGTTTGGTCAAGTACCATTACTGAAAATGATGCGAATGCTGATATTGCAAAAGTTGGATTATCTGTTGTAACTGATGGTACTACAATTAGTACAGGAGTATATAAAGTAAGTTTAACAACTACTGGTATTGCATTAAATGATACAGATGGAAAAACAGGTGGTGCTTTATCAGATGTTAAATGGGCATTGTATGAAGGTGAAACTGAAAAAGCAACAGGTGATTTTACTAGTGGTAATGCAACTAACCTAGAACTTATAAAAAATGTGGCAATCCCTGCTGGTACTAACACTGATAATTATACTTTATATATTTGGATTGAAAATAAAGATAGCCAACAAGATCAATTACAAGGTTTAACAATTACTGCTAAATTAGTAGTAGATGCTGCTCAAGAAGCACAAGTTTAGTTTACTTAAAATTTTAACGATAATAAAAAAAATTTCAAACTTGCATTGAACAATGCAAGTTTTTATTATATAATAACTTTGATAACATAGGAGAGTGTTATTATGAAAAAATTTAAATGTGTAAATTGTAATTTTAAAGTTTCTTTTGATGAACTACCTGAAAATTATAGATGTCCAAAATGTGATGCCCCTAAAGAAGCGTTCGTAGAAGAAGAAAAAACAAAAAAACCATTTATTTTATTATTTTTATATTCGTTAACAATTATAGTATTAATCATATCAGGATCTTTCACAATATCATCAATTTTCAACATTAATAAAGTTGATCCAGATAAAATTAAAGTTGGTACTCTATCAATGAAATTAGTTGGACAAAACGACACTCTAATAAGATTAATTGATTCTTATCCTATGAGTGATGAAAAAGCTGCTACTTTAGATCCTTTTCATTTTAAAATTGAAAATACCGGTACATATAAAGTTGAATATCGTTTAAAACTAATTAATGTTCCACTTAAAGAATTAGTTAATGTTAAAGAAATAAAAGGAAAAGACAGAATTAATAATACTTTTGTTAAATACTCACTAACTGATCTTGAAAAAGGTAAAATAATTAAAACGGGACTAGTTTCAGATCTTGAAAATGAAATATTACTTCAAGAAAAATTAGATGCTTCAAGTTTAAGAGATTTTACTTTTAGAGTTTGGATTGATGAAAGTGCTTCTAATGAAGCTCAAAATAAATTCTATGCGGGAAGGTTAGTTCTAGAAATGAATCAATTAGATGATTAGCAAAGGAGAATCCACCATGGATAAATTTAAGAGAATATTAAAGAGGGTTACTACAATAATTTCATATTCTGCCTTAGTTTTATTAATTTTTATAGCATTAATGTTTATCGTATACTTAGTAGATATGAAAATACAAAAAGCAAAAGGTGGAAATGCAAAGCCATTATTTGGCGCTTATGTAATCATAAGTGGAAGTATGGAACCCAATATACACGTTTATGATGTAATAGTTTCTAAAAGAGTGGATACTTCTACATTAAAAAAAGGTGACGTTATAACATTTTACTCAAATGATAACAGATTTTATGGAGTAACAGTTACACATAGAATAATAGAGGTTATAGATGCTGAAAAAGGGATATTTAGAACACAAGGAGATGCCAACAATATAGCAGATGAAGCATTAACAATGAAGGAAAATATTGTTGGTAAAGTATGGCTAAGAATTCCTCAATTAGGAAGATTACAATTCTTTGTTGCTTCTAAAGGTGGTTGGTTATTAATAATTTTAATACCATGTTTATCAGTTATAGCTTATGATATAGTAAAAATTGCTAAACTTACAAATCAAAAACAAAAGGCTAAAAAAGCCATAAAAAATAAGAACACTTAGTGTTCTTATTTTTTGTTAGTACCGATATTATTTGTAAGTCCTAAAGCACTAGATCTTTGTACTATATGATAAATAGTAGAATTAATAGGTAAGTTAAATTCTCCGATATATTCAATAACATCGCTATTAAAACCTAATTTAAATTTATTAAGTCCATAATAATTATTATTTTCTTTAGAAAAATTTCCAACAATACCATTAAGATCTACATAATAAAATTTAGAATTTAAATATTCTTTTATAACAGTCCATTTTAATAGATGATTAGGATTAAAAGTTTTAAAATCATCTGATATACCATCTATTAAAAATTGTAATTGCTTGTTATATTTAATTATCATAGATCCACCAATTATTAATCCTTCTGGATATTTAGCTAAAAGTTTAGTAGCTTTTACAACATCCTTTTTATAAATATTGATTAATTTATCAGATTCCATTTTTTTGTTAGTAATTCTTTTATTTTTTCTTTTACCCATCATTTCATGTAAAATTTTATTATTATTTTCAACTTCACTTTCATATAAATATTTAGAAGTTTCAAGATATTTAACAGTATTTAATTTAACAAGATAAAAATCAATCATATCTCTTCTTTTAAAAATATCATAATAATCATAATAATAACTAATTGGTCTATTATAATTTTTTCTAATAAATTCATAAAAAATAGGTATATCATCTCTAGAACCAGTAATAACTTCTAATCCTTTTCTCATAGAATTATGAATTTTATTTCTAGTATCTTTAGAAAAAGATTTAAACATATCATTTTCATTTTTATCTAATTTTATAACTGCATTCCATCTAGGTTTTAGTGCTTCAAAATAATCATTAAATCCTAAATGAATATAACCTAACCCTTTCATACGTTCAATTAAAGGAGTATTATCTTTTCCACCTTTAATCTCTTTTCCATTTTTATCTCTAGTTTTATATATAATAGGAGGATCAATTTTTAAATAAGCAAAATTTTTAGCTTTTAAAAACATCTTTAAATGCTTAGTAAATTCTTTAAATAATTCCTCATCAGTGTAATTAATTAAAAAACCTCTAGGAGCGTATCCATATTTATAACTTGAGAAAACATTTTTATATATAATAAGTGTAGCAGCATGAATAGTTCTAGCTTCATCCATAAATGCTAAATACATACACTTATAACTACGTTTTTCCATCCAGTCTCCATATTCACTTGTTTGATAAAAATTTCTTATTTTATTTTTAGCAGAGAATTCATCAAAAACATTTTTAGGAATTTCATATAATCTCATAAGACACCTCCTTTAAATAATTAAAATATTATAACACAAAAAGTTAACAAATAAAAGTTTTAGTAGTATAATTATTAATGTATAAGGAGGCAAAATAAAATATGTTTGAAAACAAGAAGATTTTTATTTTAGGAATGGCAAGAAGTGGGTATGAAGCAGCTAAATTATTATCAAAATATCATAATAAAATTCTAGTTAATGATGGGGATACAAAACAAGATGAATCACACGTTGAAGAATTAAAAAAACTAGGAGTAAGTGTAGTTCTTGGAGAACATCCAGATGACATTTTAGATGAAAGTTATGATTATATAATTAAAAATCCAGGAATAAAAGATACACATAAATATATAGAATTTGCGAAAAAACATAATATAAAAGTAATTAATGAAATGGAAATGGCATATCATTTTTTAAAATCTGACGTTCATTTAATTGGAATAACTGGTACTAATGGTAAAACTACAACTACAACACTAATTTATGAAATATTAAAGAAAGCTTCAAAAAGAGTACATCTTGTAGGAAATATAGGTTTTCCTTTTTCAGGCTTTATTGATAAAATCCAATCTGGAGATTATATTGTTACAGAAGTTTCAATTCAACAATTGTTAAACCTAGATGATTTTAAAACAAATATCAGTGTGTTAACTAATTTATCAGAAGCTCATATTGACCATGTAGGAAGTTATGAAAATTATTTAAAAAACAAGAAAAAGATATTTAATCATCATACTTCAAAAGATATAGCAGTCATAAATGCTGATAATAAAGATTCATTAGAAATAACAAAAAATATTAATTCTAATAAAATATATTTTTCAAGTACTAAAAATAACACCAATGCTAGATTAGATGATAAAGCTATTTATTATAATGATGAAAAAATAATAGATTTAAAAGATATTAAATTAGTTGGTAGACATAATTATGAAAATATTATGTGCGCAATTATTGTTGCTAAAGAATTAGGAATATCCAATACACAAATTAATGAAGTATTAAATAATTTTACTGGAGTAGAACATAGATTAGAATTTGTAAAACGTATTAAAGGGATAGATTTTTATAATGATTCTAAAGCTACAAATAATAAATCTACTGAAATAGCCTTAGCCTCTTTTAATTCTCCTATTATTTTACTACTTGGAGGATTAGATAGAGGTCAAAGTTTTGAAGAACTTTATGACTATATGAAAAACGTTAAATCAATAATTGCATTTGGACAAACAAAAGATAAAATTAAAGAGTTTGCGATTAAACATAATATTGATTGTACAGTAGTAGAAAATTTAGATGAAGCAACACATTTAGCTTTCAACATTTCTTTAGAAAAAGATGTAATTTTATTAAGTCCTGCATGTGCATCGTGGGATCAATATAAAAAGTTTGAAGATAGAGGTAATGAATTTAAAAAAATAGTTGACGAAATAGAAAAGGAGAATAATAATGAGTAAAATTAAAAATATTAAAGCTAGAGAAATTTTGGATTCAAGAGGTAATCCAACTGTAGAAGTAGATGTAATACTAGAAAACGGAATATTAGGAAGAGCAAGCGTTCCGAGTGGAGCATCAACTGGAAGTAAAGAAGCTTTAGAACTAAGAGATAATGATAAAACTAGATATAATGGTAAAGGAGTATTAAAGGCAGTAAATAATGTTAATAATACTATTAAAACAAGTCTTATTGGTATGGAAGTAACCAATCAAAAAGAAATAGATTATAAAATGATAGAATTAGATGGAACTTTAAATAAAAGTAATTTGGGAGCTAATGCAATGCTTGGAGTTTCTTTAGCAGTATTAAAAGCTGCAGCTCTTGATAAAAAAGTACCATTATATAAATATTTAGGAGATGGTACAACTCTTCCAAGACCAATGATGAATATATTAAATGGAGGAGCACATGCAGATAATAATGTAGATTTTCAAGAATTTATGATAATTCCAGAAGCAAATACTTTTAAAGAAAGACTAAGAATAGGATCAGAAGTATTTCATTCTTTAAAGAAAGTTTTAAATGAAAAAGGATATTCAACTGGAGTTGGCGATGAAGGAGGATTCGCTCCTAACTTAGCTTCAAATAAAGAAGCTTTAGATCTAATAGTAGAAGCTATTGAACAAGCAGGATATACTAAAGGAAAAGATGTTAATTTAGCACTAGATGTTGCTGCTTCAGAACTTTATAATGAAAACACTCAAAAATATGAATTAAAAGGGGAAAATAAAATATTTACTTCTCAAGAATTAGTGGATTTTTATTCTGAATTAATAACAGATTATCCTATTATATCAATTGAAGATGGACTTAATGAAACTGATTATGAAGGATTTAAGTATATGACTTCTAAGTTAGGTAATAAACTTCAAATAGTAGGTGATGACTTATTTGTTACTAATAAAAAACTATTACAACAAGGTATAGATATGGGAATAGCTAATGCAATCTTATTAAAAGTTAATCAAATTGGTACTGTAACAGAAACCTTAGAAACTATAGAATTAGCAAAAGCTAACAATTATAAGACAATTATTTCACATAGAAGTGGAGAAACAGAAGATAACTATATCGCTTCTTTCGCTGTTGGTCTTGACTTAGGACAAATTAAAACAGGATCTTTATCTAGAAGTGATAGAATAAGTAAATATAATGAACTATTAAGAATAGAAGAAGAGCTAAATAACTTGTAAATATTTACTTTTTATGATAGTATATTACATGAAATGAGGGATTTACATGGAAATAGCACTTATGATTGTTTCAATATTATTAATTGCCCTAGGATTATTACAAAGTGGAAAAGCAGAAAGTGCTTCTGGAGTAATATCTGGAGGTTCATCTGATCTTTTTGCAAATAGAAAAGAACGTGGGGGAGAATTATTAATCAGTAGAATTACTTTTATACTTGGTATAGTATTTTTCTTACTATCATTTCTATTATCTAGTGGTATTATAAATTAATAAAATTAATAAAAAGACTATATATTTAGTCTTTTTTATTTTATAATAGAAGTAAGATTAAGGGTGATTATATGAAAGAAAGAATATTAGAGGTCTTAAAAAGTGAAGAAACTTCTTTTGAATTTAGGACTATTATAGATAGATTAAAAATTAATGATAATAAATCTATTAAGGAAGTAATAGAACTTTTAAATGAATTAGAAAATGATGGAACTGTATATAGAACTAAAAGAGATAAATTCATGTATTTTCCATACTGTCATTTAAAACAAGGTAAAATTGATGTAAATAAAAAAGGTTTTGGATTTGTCATTACTAATGATGGAGATATTTATATTGATCAAAAAAATATGAATGGTGCTTTAAATAATGACATTGTAAATGTAGAAATTATTAGTGAAAAAGATAATCCAAAATTAGAAGGTAAAGTTGTAAAAATTGTAAAGAGAGAACTTGATAAACAAGTAGGAGAGTTCTTTTATAAAAGAGGAAAAGGTCATGTAAAACTAGATGATTCTAAATTAAAAATTGATATTGAAATAGATAAAAAAGATTGTAAAAATGTAGTTAATGGACATAAGGTATTAATTACTATAACTAAAAGAGTAAATAATCATTTATATAAAGCTACTATTGATAAAATAATTGGACACAAAGATGATCCAGGAATTGACATTTTATCAATAGCTTATAAACATGGTATAAATGCAGAATTTAGTAAAGAAGCATTAGAAGAATTAAAAACAATTCCTAATGAAGTATTAGTAGAAGAATATGAAAATAGACTTGATTTACGCGATGAAATGATATTTACAATTGATGGTGATGATACTAAAGATATAGATGATGCGATTAGTATAGAAAAATTAGAAAATGGTAATTATAAGTTAGGTGTTCATATAGCAGATGTTAGTCATTATGTTACTAATGAAAGTGAATTAGACAAAGAGGCTTTAGATAGAGGAACTAGTGTATATTTAGCTAATACTGTTATCCCTATGTTACCTCATTACTTATCCAATGGAATATGCTCATTGAATCCTAATGTTGATAGATTAACTATTTCTTGTATTATGGAAATTAATCAAAAAGGAATTGTAGAAAATTATGATATAAGAGAAAGTGTAATTAAATCTAAAAAACAAATGACTTATAAAAATGTCAATAAAATTTTAGAAGAAAATATAATACCTGAAGGTTATGAAGATTTTAAAGATAAACTTTTTATGATGAAAGAATGTTCTAGTATTCTTAGAAAAAACAAAATTGAAAGAGGATACATTGATTTTGATCAAAATGAACCAAAAATTATAACTGATGAAAGTGGCAAAGCAATAGATATTAAATTAAGAGAAAGAGGTATTGGAGAAAATCTAATAGAAGATTTTATGATAATCGCTAATGAAACAGTTGCCTCTCATGTATTTTATATGGATTTACCGTTTATCTATCGTATACATGAATATCCTGATGAAGAAAAAATAAGTGAATTTTTAAGATATGTAAGTTTATTGGGATACACTTTGACAGGTAAAAGAAAAGATTTAAGCCCTAAAAGAATGCAAGAAATTCTTTTAGAACTAAAAGATAAAAAAGAATATAAAATTCTTTCTAGAAAACTTTTAAGATGTATGAAAAAGGCAATTTATTCAAAAGAAAATGTAGGTCATTATGGATTAGCTAGTAAAATCTACACTCATTTTACTTCTCCAATTAGAAGGTATCCAGATCTTAAAGTACATACTATATTAAAAGAAATTATAAACGGAAAAATGAATAATAGAGAAATTGCATATTGGAATCAAATGTTAATATATATCACTGAACATTCTTCTACTAAAGAAAGGGAAAGTATTGAGTGTGAACGTGAAGTAGATGATATGAAAATGGCTGAATATATGGAAAACCATATAGGAGAAGAATATGAAGGTATGATTTCTTCTGTAATGAATTTTGGATTATTTGTAGAATTAGATAACATGATAGAAGGCTTAGTTCATATTAACGATTTAAAAGACGATTATTATATATATGATGAATTAACAGAAATGCTTAAAGGAGAAAGAACGGGAAAAGAATATAAGCTTGGTGACACAGTTAAAGTAAGGGTTATTAGTGCTTCAAAAGAAGAAAAAACTATTGATTTTGAAATAATTTAGGAGTTGGAAGTAAAATGAAAAATATATTAAAAGGTATTAGTTTAGTATTAGTTGCAATTATTATTTTGTCAACTAATGTGTATGTGGCTAAAAAATATATTTTAAAAGAGGAAAAAGTAAAAAAAACTGAGGTAAAAAAAGAAGAAAAGCCAAAAGAAGTTTATCCTAAAACCTATGATTTAAGTATGATTATGACAGGTGATGCTTTAATACATACAACAGTTTATAAAGATGCATATATTGGTAATAACAATTATGATTTTACTAAGCAAATGACACATATTGCTCCTATTATTAAAAATTATGATTTAGCTTTTTATAATCAAGAAACTATAATTGGTGGTAAAGATTTAGGAATGTCATCATATCCTTTATTTAATTCACCTGATGAAATTGGAGATTGTATGGTAGGTATGGGGTTTAATCTTGTAAATTTAGCAAGTAATCATACACTAGATAAAGGAGAAAAAGGTGTTCTTCATTCTTTAAATTATTGGAAACAAAAAGAAGGAGTTTTAACAGCAGGCTCTTATGAATCTGAAGAAGATAGAATTACTCCTAGAATTATGGAAAAAAACAATATAAAATATACACTACTTTCTTATACTACTAGTACTAATGGATTGGTTCATCCAGGTGGCAAAAATTATTATGCAGTTACTTATTCAGATGAAAAGGTAAAAGAAGATATTGAAAGAGTTAAAGATAAAGTAGATCTAATTTTAGTGTCAATGCACTGGGGTAATGAATATCAACAAAGTGCGAGTGCAGAACAAAAAAGAGTAGCTAAGTATTTAGCTGATTTAGGAGTTAATATAATTATAGGCACCCATCCTCATGTATTAGAACCAATTGAATATATTGGCGATACTTTAGTTATTTATTCATTAGGTAATTTTATTTCTGCACAAATCGGAATAGAAAGACTTACTGGAGCTTTAGTATCAGTTGATATAACTAAAACAGTAAATGAAGATCAAACGTCAAGTATCAGTCTAAGTAATTTAAATGTAAATTTAATACATACATATTATAGAAATTGGTCTAATTATCAGGTTATTCCATATAACGAACTTACTGAAAATGAATTACCAAATTATAAAAGCCACTATGAAAAATATTCTAATATAATAAGAATGTATGATAATACAATACCTATAACTCCGTTGGAGGGATGATATGGAAATATTAAATAAAAAAGCAAAATTTGATTATTTTATAGATGAAGAAATAGAAGCAGGGATAGTACTTAAAGGAACTGAGATTAAATCTATTAGAAAAGGTAGTGCTAACTTAAAAGATAGTTACGCTATTATTAAAAATGGTGAAGCATATATTTTAAATATGTATATTGCACAATATAAAGAAGGTAATATATTTAATCATGAAGAAACAAGAACTAGAAAGTTGCTATTACATAAAAAAGAAATAAATAAAATTAAAAATAAACTTGATATTGAAGGATATGCTTTATTTCCAATTAAATTATATATTAAAAATAATAAGGCTAAATTATTGTTAGGTATTGGAAAAGGTAAAAAATTATACGACAAAAGAGAAAGTATTAAAAAAAGAGATCAAGAAAGAGAAATTAGAAAGATGGTTAAATATTAATCATTTTTTTATTTTTGTTTTACATTTTTAATTAATATGTTATAATAACCGTATATGGGGCTGTATTGTTTCGACAGAAATAAAAAGCTTGTTACTGCAAGTCGTAGGTATGCGTTAAATCCAATTCGTTAAATAAACGGAAAAGAAAATTATAATTACGCACCTTGCTTTGCCTAATTAATTAGGGCAGGTACGTGCTTCTCTTATTTCTTTGTTCACGAGAAATATTAGGGGCTCATATAAAGTGAACTATATTATCCTATTGTCTTGGTAGAATAATGAATATTTAAAGACTTACCAATAAGTAGGTTTGTTAGTTTGTTTTACTTATTGGGAAATTTAAAAACTGACTAAACTTGTAGATGTACTGGTAATTTATTTTTGGACGGGAGTTCGCTACTCCCCAGCTCCACCATATTGAAATGTTACAAACTCTATAAGGTTTGAAAAAATAAATTTAATATACATTGCATTATACACTTGTTCTATTGAATGAGTGTGATTTTTTTTATTACTTATAAAGTGATAATAGTATTATTTAATTAAGAAAGATATTAGACGCAACCCAAAGTTTACAAAAAACAACTTAAAATTGGTAGAATATAATTATCAACTATTATAAGATTTTAAATGTGAGGTGATAAAATGAAATTTAGTGAAAAACTGCAAAAGTTAAGAAAGGAAAACAATTTATCTCAGGAACAATTAGCTGATATGCTTGATGTTTCAAGACAATCTGTGTCAAAATGGGAAAGTGGACAAACATATCCAGAAATGGATAAACTAATTTCAATGTGTAAAATATTTAAGTGTAGTTTAGATGATCTAACTAATGATGAAGTTACTGAAATTTCTTCAAATGTTAAATCAAAAAATAGTTTAAGCAACTGGATTGACGAACTACTAGATTTAATAAAAAAGACATATAATATGGTTAGAAATATGAATGGTAAACAAATTATCAAAATGATTATAGAAATGTTTATTGTTTTTATATTATTATTAATATTACAATTACCTATTCACTATATTAGTTCTTTAGTGACAGATATGTTTATGAGTTTTGGTTTGAAAATAGGAATCACATTATCAAATATTTTTAACTTTGTTATCAGTATAGCTTATTTTGTTTTAAGTATTATTATTTTTGTATATATTTATAAATTTAGATATTTAGATAACTATAAAATGTATACAAAAAATACTAATAATATAAATAATAACACTAATAATGATAATAATGCTTATAGTAACACTATTAAAACAACAAATGTGGAAAAACGTAGTTCAGTCTTTATAGATGTACTAGGGAAAATAGTCATGATTTTAATTAAATCAGTTATTGCTTTTTTTACTTTGCCTTTTATTGGAAGTTTATTATTTTTGTGTTCTATCTTTATAATTTCTATAATTTTGATGTTTAAAGGTGTTCTTTATATTGGAATAACTTTAGGTGTGATTTTTGCTGTAACGTTAAATATTATAATTATTGAACTAGTTTTTGATTTTATTTTTAATAAAAGGGTAGCTTTTAAAAGAATGCTTATATCTTTTCTTGTAAGTATTGTTGGTATTGGCTTTTCTTTAGGTATTGCTTTATTTGAAATTGCAAACACTGCTTTCATTAATGATGTGCCAAATAATGAAAAGAAAGAAGTTATAAAAAATACTTTTGAAATGAATGATCAATTAATTATAAATTCTCATTATGAAAATATTGAATATGTTGTTAATGAAGATTTAAACAATAGTATAGTAGTTGAAACAAGTTATTATAAAGATTATCAACAGGTAATTGTGGATAACAATAATAATTATGTTATTGTTAGTAAAACTAATCCCGATAATCTAAACTATAAAAAAATATTAAATTATATAATAAAAGATTTAGCAAACAAAGAAATACATAATTATAATAATCTTTATGAAGTTTCTATAAAAGTTTATGCTTCTTCTAATAATATTAATAAACTTAAAGATAACTATCAAAAACAAATTGAAGAACAATATAATATACAATCAGAAATGGAGTATTATGAAACTGAAATTTCAAGATTAGAAACTGAAAAGAGAGAATTGGAATCTAAAAATGAGGAACTAAAATATGAGAATGAAGAATTAAAAAATAATATTACTGAATATAAAGACCGTATTAAAGAAGTTTTAGAGTAATTTGACCAACAAGCATTAAAATGATATAATAACCCCCATAAAAGGGGGTTTTTAAATGGTTTTTAATAATTCTTTTCTTTATGAAATAGATAGAAACAAGTTAGAACTTTGGGAAAAACAAGTTATGAAATTAGCTGCTATGGCATACTATTCTGGAAATACGGAAGAATTAATTAAATTTGTTAATCCTACTACCCAAAATATAAAAGACTATGATAAAAGAGAAATCTATATAAGAATGTGGGAAGAGATAGATTTAGGCTTTTCAAACCGTAAAGAAAAAATTATTACATATTTAGACCAAAGTGAAAATATTAATAATATAAATATTACTGAGGATAGTATTAATTTTAATTATTTAGATACTAAAATTAAAGTAAGTCAGTTATTTAAAAGATTTAAATATTTAAATAATAATAGTTTAATTAAACAAATGATAAACTATGTTATTAAGAATAAAAACTCTAAAATTGTTATTGGATATATAATGGGACATACCAATAAGACTAAAGAACTTTATTTTTGGATAGAAAAACAAGATTATGTTATAGATTATTTAAAAAATATGATTTTTAATAAAGAAGGTTTTTATGAATTAACTAGCGCTAAAATAATAAATAGTATAGATAGTAAAGATTTAAAAAATCAAAAAGATTATTATGAATTTACTAAAAATATATTAGATTTAGATGACAAAACTTATTTAGTTTTTAATAAAGAATTAAAATTAGAACTGGAAAATAAACATTTAATTTAACTAAAAAATGTTAGCGTGCTAACATTTTTTAATGTAAATCAGGACATACTCCAGGATATGGTTCATAAAAGCAATGATTTTTATATCTACCTGCAAATCTTTGATTATACCAAATAGATACACAATCTTCACCATCCGCTGGAGAATAAAACCAAAGTGCATTAGTAGCAGGGTGATAGTATTCTCCTCTTAATATACGTCTAGCTAGTTCTTTTTCTCTATCAGTTGCTGCACTTTGAAATAATGGACTATTAATACCTGAGAATCCTCCAGGATTTTGATATATAACTTGTGAAATTGAATTTACGTTTTGAAAATCTAAGCAATTAACTAATGCTCTATTAACTACTACATTTCCAACCATAAGCATACCTAAATCTCCTTCACCAACAGCTTCAGCTCTCATAAGTCTTGCAAGTAAATCAACATCTTTTTCAGTATATGCAATAATGCCACCCATGTAAAATCACCTATTAAAATCTATGTTGTCATATTATTTTTTATGATATATTATTGTTTTTATAAATTGAATGTGTTATAATTTATTCGTGTTTATATATTAATATTTTATAGGGGTATAGTTTAATGGTAGAGCGACGGTCTCCAAAACCGTTAATGTGGGTTCAACTCCTGCTACCCCTGCCATATGTTAATAGCTCCAAAATTATTTGGAGTAAATATATATTTTGACCATAGAAATAAAGGATTTCTAT
>CALVZF010000006.1 GCA_944372455.1 uncultured Bacilli bacterium | reverse complement strand
TATTAACATTTTCACTCTAAAAATTTTTGCATAAGAAAACCCTTAGAAAAAATCTAGGGGTTTGTCTACAATCTGAAAAAAATCATAAACAAAAATTTTTGTTTATGATTTTTTAAAAATATTTGTAAATATACTAGGTATTTTTGACTCTAATTTTATTATTTCATTAGAAATTGGATGTTTAATTATTAAAATGTTTGCATGAAGCATAAGTCTATTAGTAGGGTTAGTTTTTGCTCCATATTTTTTATCTCCTACAATAGGATGTCCAATATCCTTTAAATGTACTCTTATTTGATTTTTTCGTCCTGTTTGAATTGTAATATTAAGTAATGAATATGATTTACTAGTATTTAATACTTTATAGCTTGTAATCGCTAATTTTCCTTTTTGAGAATCTTTAGTAGAAATGGTTTTAAAATTTTTATCTTCTATTAAGTATGATTTTATAGTATCTTCAGTTTTAATAATTTTACCTTCCACTACTGCAATATAATTTCTAAGTAATACTTTACTATTCCAATTATTTTGTAGTAAATATTTCACTTCCTTACTTTTAGCAAACACTACTAACCCAGAAGTATCTCTATCAAGCCTATGTACTATAAAAATTTTATTATTTTTATTTTTTCTCTTTTCAAAATCTTGAACTTGTCTATATAAAGTTTTTTCTTTTTCTTTCTCAGTAGAAATTGTTAATAAATTATTAGGTTTATCAACAACTATAATATATTTATCTTCATAAATAATATTTAGTCTTTTTTTATACATTTAAATCAATTCCTTTTAATTAAATTATACCACATATAAATTGTTAGAACGTAGATGTGTTACAATCAAAAAAAAGAAGTAAAAACTTCTTTAAAATAAGCAATTTTGGAGGGCTCGGACGGATTTGAACCGACGCATCGGGGAGTTGCAGTCCCATGCCTTACCAGCTTGGCTACGAGCCCAAAAATATAAACCAAAATCTATATATAATTTTATATTATTACTTTCTTTTTGTCAATGTTAATATGTTTCTTTAATTCATTTTATGCAATAAAATAAAGAATATAACATTTATCATTATAATTCAAAAAATAAATCTAATATTATTAATATAAGAATAAATATCTTAAGCTTATTTTTTAACTAGATTACTTTAAATTTAAATAAAACATTGTTATAATAAATAACAGGTGATTTATATGAAAACATTAATAATAATGTTATTAATAAGTTTAAGTATGTTTCTAGGAACTTTTATTACATTTTTTGTAAATAGTAAAAAAGAAAAAGTATTAGGGAATTTTTTGGGTTTTGCATGTGGAATAATAATTGCACTATTAATTTTTGACATATTTAAAGAAGTAATAGAAGAATTAAACATTTTATGGTTAATATTACTAGCAGCAATAGGTTTTATAATATCTAAGTTATTAGACAAATTAGTTCCAGAACATCATGAACATAATAAATCAAAAGAATCTAAACAAAAAAATCTATTTCATGTAGGAATAATTACTTTAGTAGGAATAATGTTACATAATATAACAGAAGGAATTGCACTTTTTACTGTAATAGAACATAATACTTCAATTTTATTACCCTTTATTATTGGAATTATTGTACATAATATTCCATTAGGAATCGCACTTTCTTCCCCAATATATTATAGTACCAATAATAAAAGAAAAACGCTACTGTATACTTTATTTGCAGTATTATCTACATTAATTGGGGGAATAATTGGTTTATTTTTTTCTCCAATATTTGTGAAATTCAACCTTCCAATATATATACTTGGTATTACCTCTGGAATGTTAAGTTATGTAGTAATTGATGAGTTATTACCAACAGCTAAAAAGTATAATAAGAAATATTATATAGCAGTATTAATGGGAATATTATTAATGTTATTAATATCAATTTTATAGTTTAATATATTATTTATAATACCTACCAAAACATATAATAAATTAAGAGGTGGGGTATTTGGAAAATAGTATAACAATAGAGGAATTAAAAAAAATATTAAAACCAACTATAAATTTAATAGATATAAGAAATGCTAATTCATACAAAATGGGACATATTAAATATGCTAAAAACATAAGTAAAAATGAATTAATGTTTAATACAGAAAAATATTTAAAGAAAGAAGTTCCATATTATATATATTGTTCTAAAGGAATACAAAGTAGAGGCTTAGTAAATTATTTAAATAAACAAGGTTATAATACTAAAAGTGTTTTAGGCGGTTATATTAATTACAATAAATAATCATCTACACTTTTTTTATTTTGACTTTAAAATTTAATCAATTTATATTATAATTATTTAGAGTAAAGGATGTGAATTATGGATTATATAATAATAGGATTATTAATTTTATTAGTTATTATTGGAGTAATTTCACTATTTAAAAATATAAATGAATCTAATATAACTGAAAGATTAGGCAAATTAGAAGTTAATGTTACAAAAGAAATAGGTGATTTTAAAACTGATTTAGCTAGAACAATGAATGAAGACTTTAATAGTTTAACTGAAAGAGTTGATGTTAGATTAAATAGAATTAATGATAAAGTAAATGAAAGAATAGATGCGAATTTTGAAAAGACTAATAAAACATTTAATTCAGTACTTGAAAGATTAAGTAAAATAGATGAAGCACAGAAAAAAATTGATATATTATCTAGTGATATTGTTTCATTACAAGGAATTTTAACAGATAAAAAAAGTAGGGGAATATTTGGGGAAGTTAATTTAAATCATATAATGGCGAGCGTATTTGGAGAAAAGAATGATAAAATTTACCAAACACAATTTACCCTTCCAAATACTACAATAGTAGATTGTATTTTATTTGCCCCAAAACCACTTGGAATGATAGGAATAGACTCTAAATTTCCACTTGAACACTATCAAATGATGGTTGATAAAACTTTAAGTAAAGAAGAAAGACAAACTGCAGAAAAAATGTTTAAGGTAGATGTTAAAAAGCATATTGATGCAATAAGTAGTAAATATATAATTAATGGAGTTACTTCTGACCAAGCAATAATGTTTTTACCTGCAGAAGCAATATTTGCAGAAATTAATGCATATCATCCAGATTTAGTGGAATACAGTTATAAAAAAAGAGTATGGATTACTTCTCCAACTACTTTAATTAGTACATTAACTGTAATACAAGTTATAATGAAAAACATGGAACGAGATAAATATACTTCAATTATACATGAAGAATTAAACAAATTAGGAGTAGAATTTGGAAGATATAAAGATAGATGGGACAAGTTATCTAGAAGTATTCAAACTGTAAATAATGATATTGAAAATATTCATAAAACTACTGAAAAAATTACAAAAAGATTTGACGCAATTAGTGGGGTAGAAATAGAAAATGTCAAAAAAGAAATTGAATAATGGTAATTAATATGGTATTATCAATATAGAATAGGAGAGTATATTATGGATAGAAAAAATAGAATAGTACTTACAGTATTAGGAGCATTATCTTTATTGTTTGCTTTAATAGGAGCAACATTCGCATATTTTAGTGCGGTTAGTCAAAGCGAACCACAAATAATTACTACATCAAGTTTAATTATGAGAGTTACTATAGCAGGATCAACTAATATTAAAAATATTAAACCAACTACTTGGTCTAATACAATGAGTGACAATGAAAATAATAAAGATATAACTGTTATCCCATTTGTTGTCAATGCTGATGCCGGAGTTCAAGGTGATTATGACATAAATATGAGTACAGTTATTACTCCAAACGGAAAATTAAATGGAGGAAATGTTTCTGATATAAAATACAAACTATACAAAGAAGGAACTATGATAAAAGAAGGTAATTTTTCTTCTAATTTTAACGAAAAAATAATTGAAAAAGCAGAAATATTAGAAAATACTCCAGTAAATGATTCATACAAATTATATGTATATATCGATAACCAAAATGGAGAACAAAATTCTTTACAAGAGATTAATTTTGAAATTAATTTAACCGGTGAAGCGCATCAACTAAGACAATAATTTTACATAATACAAATATTTTATAATATTAAAGTTAAACAGTTCTTGCAACTGCAAAAAAAATATGATAATATTAGATCATAGAGGAGGAATATAAAGATGGAAGAAAGAAAACACAAAATTTTATTAACCGCAATTGGTGCCGGAACTTTATTAGTAGCAATGGTAGGAGCAACATTTGCATATTTTAGTGCAACTTCAACAACAACTACTCAAGAAGTAACAACTGCAAATTTAAATCTTACAGTAGCTGCAGATGAAAATACTACACACATAACAAATATCAAACCAACAACATGGAATGATGATTTAGCACAAAATTTAACTAATACTGATATAGCGAAAGTATCATTTAAAGTAACAAGTACTTCAAGTTCAGCAGGTACTTATAATATTGATATGACTTCAAATAATTTAGCACTTAATAACGGTACTGTTGTAGAAGAACAAGGACAATCAGCTGTTCCACTAACTGGTGGTGCTTTATCAGATATTAAATATAAAGTATATAAATTAAGTGGAGATGCAAGTGTTGCTGGAAGTTATACAGAAGTATCAGGAGCTGGTGCAACTGGTACATTTGATAATCCTACAGTTGCAAAAAATATAGTTACTGATGCAGCTATTACTTCAAGCTTAAATGATCAATATATTGTTTTTGTATATATTGAAAATAAAAATGAAGCTCAAAACAAATTACAAGGTATAACTTTTGATGTAACAGTAACAGGTTCTGCATCACAATCATAAAAATATTTTATAATGCTCAAGAAAAGGAAGATAATCTTCTTTTTTTATTTTATAAATAATCCTTTTTTATAATTTTTATTTGTACATTTAATGTATAATGGGATAAAAAGCTATTGAAATACACAAATTAATATGATATTATTAATTACGATAGGAGGTAGAATGATGGAAAGTGAAAACAAAAAAAAGGTAGCCTTAACAGTGATAGGAGCAGCAACATTATTAGTAGCAATGATAGGAGCAACATTTGCATATTTTAGTGCAACTTCAACAACAACTACTCAAACAATTACAACTTCAAACTTAAATTTGACAGTTGCATATAATGGTGATGATGCAAATGTTAAAAATATTAAACCAACTACTTGGGTAGATGATAGTGATGGACAAGTAGCAACTGAAAATACTACTAATACTGATATTGTTAAATTTCCATTTAAGGTTACAGGAACTTCATCAACAGCAGGTACTTATAAAATTAACATGCAAACAAGTATTACATTAAATTCATCTACTGTTGTAGAAGAACAAGGACAAGCAGGTGTTCCATTAACTGGTGGAGATGTTTCTGATATTAAATACAGACTATACAAAGCAAATGGTACTCCACTTGGTGATGAACAATCATTTGAAGCTACAACTAATACTGATATTATCACAAATGGTGTAATATCAGCTGATGCTGCATTAAATGATGAATATGTATTATATGTATACATTAAAAATTCAGGAGCAGCTCAAAACAAATTACAAGGAATAAATTTCACAATTACATTAGGCGGATCTGCATCACAAGCAGCAGCTTAATAATCTAATTCCTAAAAGGAGGATAAACAATGAAAGAAAATAAGAATAACGTTTTATTAACAATAATTGGAGCAGCAACACTATTAGTAGCAATTGTTGGTGCATCATTTGCATATTTCTCAGCAACAGGTGGAACTGCATCACAAGATGTACAAACTGGTTCCTTAAAAATTTCTGCAGTAGCAGGATCAATTGAAGAAGCAAATATTAAACCAGTAGCTGATGCTGATATTACTTCAATTGAAGAAAAACTTGCAAATAACGATGTTGTTAAATTACCAATTACAGTTACTACTACCGGAACAAATGTTAGTTCAGAATATAATATATTCTTAACAACTACTGGTATTGGATTAGACGAAAGTAAAACCGGTGGATCATTAGAACAATTAAAATGGGAACTATTACAAGGTGAAGATGGTTCTGAAGCTTCTATTGCAACAGGAAATTTTGCATCAGGAGATGTAACTAAATTACAATTAAATAGTACTGCATTTAATATTGTAAACGGTGGAGCTGTTGATAATTATAAATTATTAATTTATATTCAAAACACTGAAGATACTCCTGGTGAACCAGGATCTGGTGTTCAAGATAAATTACAAGGAATGAGTTTCACAGCATACACAACAGTAGAAGCACAACAAAAATAATTTTTAATTACAAAAATCGCAAATATTTGCGATTTTTTTGTTTATACTAAAGTTGATAATTATAAATAAAAGTGATATAATAGCTGCCAATAAGGGGGATTATTATGGATGAATTAAAAACTATTAATGCACAAATTAGAAAAGTTTTTTTTGAATTAATATTTGCTGTATTATTATTTGTATTAGCACTAATCTTTTTTATCACACCTAATAAAAGTTTAAGTAATTATATATTATTAAATAAAACAGCAGGACAAGTATCAATTGAAGAAGTAAAACCATTAAACCTTAAAAACATTTATCCAATTGATGATGAAGAAGCTATTCATAGTGATACTAATGCAACTTTAAAAATTCAAAATCATTCTAAAACTAATTCAAGATATATACTTGCATATCGTGTTGATAAAAATTCAACTTTAAATACAAATTATTTAAAGTATCAAATTATAGATAATGAAGTTAACAAAATAGATTTCTTAGATAATTTAGGTAAAAACAAATCTGATAATTATATAGATTATATTATTTCTACTGGTGAATTAACTCCTAAAGAAAAAAAAGAAATAAATTTTAATATGTGGTTAGATCATAAAGTGGGTAATGAAGCGCAAGGGAAAAGTTTAACTGGTAATTTTGTAATTACAAGTTATGACACTGCTATAACTATGAAATAGAATAATTTTATTCTATTTTTTATATATGAAATGTGCTATAATAATGCTTGATAGAAATGAGGGAATATTATGGTATTACCTAATATAAACGAAGCAAAAAAACGTACCAAAAATAAAGTTAAATTTATTTATGATGAATATAACATAACTAGTGATATGAAAATCGGAACTGGTAAAACTTATTATATAAAAACCTATGGATGTCAAATGAACGAACATGATACAGAATTATTAAGTGCTATTTTAGAAGATATGAATTTTACTAAAGCTAATAATATGGAAAATGCTGATTTAATATTATTAAATACATGTGCAATAAGAGAAAATGCTCACAATAAAGTATTTGGTATGTTAGGTAGAATAAAACATTTAAAAGAGACAAAAAAAGACATAATAGTAGGACTATGTGGATGTATGGCTCAAGAAGAAAGTGTAGCGCTTAATATTAAAAACAAATATAAATGGGTAGATTTAGTATTTGGTACACATAATATTCATAAATTACCTGATCTATTAATTGAAAGTCAAAATAAAAAACATCAAGAAATAGAAGTATATAGTATAGAAGGAGATATTATAGAAAACCTACCGTACAAAAGAGCGAATAAATATAAAGCTTGGGTAAACATTATGTATGGGTGTGATAAATTTTGTACTTATTGTATAGTTCCATACACTAGAGGTAAGCAAAGAAGTAGAAAAAAAGAAGATATTTTAAAAGAAATTAATGATTTAATTAAAGATGGAGTGCAAGAAATTACTTTATTAGGACAAAATGTTAATGCTTATGGTAAAGACTTATACGATGACTACAAAATGGAAAATTTACTAGAAGATGTTGCTAAAATTAATATTCCAAGAATTAGATTTGTAACATCACATCCATGGGATTTTACTGACAATATGATAGAAGTTATAGCTAAATATAAAAATGTAATGCCATTTATACATTTACCAGTTCAATCAGGAAGTAATAAAATTTTAAAATTAATGGGAAGAAGATACACAAAAGAAGAATATATTACTCTATTTAATAAAATTAAAGAAAAAATTCCTAATGCCAGTATTACTACAGATATAATCGTAGGATTTCCAGGCGAAACAGAAGAAGATTTTAATGAAACTATTGAACTAGTTAATACATGTAAATTTGATTTAGCTTATACTTTTATTTATTCACCTAGAGAAGGTACTCCTGCTTCTAAAATGGAAGATAAAGTTTCTATAGAAGAAAAATCTCATAGATTAGAAACTTTAAATGAATTGATAAATAAATATGCAAAAAAAAGTAATGATAAATTGTTAAATAAAATAGTTCCAGTTTTAATTGAAGGAATAAGCGAAAAAAATGATAACATTTTAACAGGTTATACAGATACTAATAAATTAGTAAATGTAGTTGGTGATAAAGATAATATTGGAAAAATAATTGATGTAAAAATTACAGACGTTAAAACATGGAGTTTGGATGGAGAAGAGTATATAAAAAATAAATGCCATAATTAATTATGGTATGTAGTCCATTGATAATCAAAACCCCTTTAGATTTCTTCTAAAGGGGTTCAAACAATATATTAAGAAATATAGGCAATAAGTTTTTAAATTTATTTATTGAATTTTATATTATTTTAATCAAATAGAGTAATATTTCTAACACTATCTCCACTTCCACCTGGTACAGACAATTTTAATATGGCATTTATTTTTCCTTCGCTATCTATATATAATGGAATTAAAATTTGAGTATCTTTTTCAAATTCTAAAAAATAACTTCTACTATCAGTATACAAGTCTGTAATCTTTGTATTATAAATTAGTGCATTACTGCTCTCGTTACTATGAATATCTTTAGAATCCCATTTAACATTAGCTTCTTTTGCCATATTTTCATAAAAAATTCCAATCTGATTTATTATTTCGTTATTGGTTTGTGGAATAGTATATCCAAGTTCTTTTACTAAATCACTATTTAACAACCTAATATTATTTTCAATATCAATATTATAGATCATATATTGATATTCTAAATTAACTGGTGCTAACTGTAAATATTTAACGACTAATGATAAAATATTATCTTTTACATAATATTCATAATCAACATGATATATTGTTTGGTAATTATTAATGTTTTCATTGTTTGGATCCTCATATTTGTATTTTTCAGCAAAAGTTTCTACATTCATATTTTCTTTTATGACTGATAGTATTTCGTTATTTATTTCTTCAACCATATCTGATTTTAAATTTATTTGTGGGATTTCAGATAATGTTATATCATTTGAGTAATTTGAAATTTCAAATTGATCTTTTGTATACACAATATCCTTACTTTCATCAATTTTTTCTAAATTTGAATTACTAATGTTTTGATTTAAATTACTACTACTATTATCTTTTGAATCATTTGAATTTTTCAAAGTTTTATCATAAACAATAAAACCGCCTAGTCCTAATACTGCAATTAATAAAATCACAACTAAAACAATCAATCCTGTGTTTTTCTTTTCCATTTTAAAATCACTTCCTTAGCTTATATTATAACTTAACTATAACGTTATATAAATATAAAATAATTTAAAATATTGTATTTGACGTAAATTATTAAAAAAATTTTAATTTGTATAAAAAAACCTTAGAAAAAATCTAAGGGCAAAATTATATCATAATTAATTTATATTATTTGTTTTTAAAATGAATCAATATCAATTTTCACTTTTTGATTATTATTTAAATAACCACTAGCTTGAACAATAGTTCTAATAGCTTTAGCAGTTTTTCCTTCTTTTCCAATAAGTCTAGACATATCACTATTATCTACCATAACTTGAATATGATGAAAATTCTCTTCGTCAGTTGGAAATTCTTTAACACTTACCATATCTGGATTTTTTACTAAAGCTTTTACTAAATCACTAGTTAATTTAACAAAATCCATTATTATTTACCTCTTTTTTGTTCATGAAATTTTTTCATAACACCAGTTTTACTTAATAAGTTTCTAACTGTATCAGTAGGCATAGCACCATTATTTAGCCATTTAATAGCTTTTTCATCATCAATTTTTATTAAAGCTGGTTCTTCAATTGGATTATAAATTCCAATTTCTTCTATAACAAGCCCATCTCTTTTGTTTCTTGAATCAGCGGCTACTATTCTATAGAATGGTCTTCTTTTAGCGCCCATTCTTTTAAGTCTTAATTTTACTGCCATAATTAGTTCCTCCTTTTTCTATTGATATTATAACAATTAAATTTAAAAGTGTCAACATATTTTGGTTGACACTTTATTATATGAATTTTTCTTCTACATTATCATCAATTTCTTTTAAAGTTTTTTCATCAACTTCATCATCAATTATATCCCATGGTTCTTCATCATCTTCAATAGCAATCTTAATTTTAGTTTCTCCTATTATTTCTATTCCAAGTTCTTTTTCAATTGTATAATCTATTACACCATTATTTATGGTAACGTTTGAACAAGTAGGTTGTTTTAAGCTTCTTACTATAATACTATTATTACTAGCCAGATTTGCTTCTTCACGTTTTTTAACTGAAACTGTTTCAGAATATTCTTGTTTTTTGGTTACCACGGACGTCTTACTATTGTTATCATATGAATACCATATATTAACATCATAACTTCCATCAATTACAATCTTACCATTAGTTTCATATCCTTTGAATTGATGATTAATAACCCAACACCCAAGTACAGTAGTAGGTTCTACTTCTGTAGTTAATGTATAATTATTTTTAAAGTATTTTTTTCCTTTGCCAAGGATAGCTTTTGTAACAATTTCTTTGAATGCTGACACTGGTAATCCCCCCTCACTTTAATTTATGCTTAATATAGTAAAAAGTACCTAAAAATTTAATGTTAGTTGATCTAAAAACTCTATTAATAATAAAATATATTCCATTTTTGGATTTTTTTGTCTATATGCTTGAGCTTTTTTGTTTTTTTTATTATAATTTTAATTAGGATAATAACCATAGAATTAGGTGATCATTTTGAAAAAAAATGGATTTACATTAGTAGAGCTTTTAGCGGTTGTAGCTATATTAGGTGTTTTAGCAGTTATTGCTGGTGGGGTTATTACCAATTCAATTGGCGGAGCAAAAAGTGATATAGATAAACTACAGATGGAAACTTTATCTAGTACGGCTAAACTTTTTTTCCAAGATAATTTTGGAGAAGAAGGATATAATTTTGAATCTACTAAAAATGCTGATAATCAAGATGTATACAATATATGTATTCAAAACGATTTAGTAGGTGATGATTATTTAGATAAATTTACCGATGATAGTAATAATCCTATTTTTGGAATTATAGAAATTACGGATGTTAAAGGTAATCAAGCTAGATTAGAAGTGAATATTGATACTACAAAAGAAGAAAATAATTGTGTAAAACAATAATTAGTTAGGAGAAGATAAAATGAAAAAACGTGTAATAAGTGCGATAATAATGTTAGCTATTGTTATTCCAGTAAGTATAGTAGGTGGAACAATTTTTACTATTACAACTTTAGCTTTAGGACTTTTAGCTTTAAAAGAAATGTTAGATATTAGAGAAACTAAAAAGCCTTTCCCATTTTTTATGAAATTTCTTGCTTATCTTATAATAACGGCTTTAATTTTAACAAATTATAATTCAAATATATTTGAATATGTATTAAATTATAAATTTATTTCAACAACTTTATTCTTAATTTTAATTCCTTTAATCATTTATCAAGATAAAGAAAAATATAGTATTAATGATGCAATGTATTTAATTGGTATATTATTCTTTTTAGGAACTGCATTTAATCTAATAATTTTAGTAAGAAATTATAGTTTACTATATTTAATATTCTTAGTATTAATTACTGTTATGACTGACACCTTTGCTTATATTACTGGATACTATATTGGTAAAACAAAATTAATTCCTAGTGTATCACCTAAAAAGACTTGGGAAGGTTTACTTGGTGGAACATTCTTTGGAGTATTAATTAGTAGTATTTTTTATTACCAAGTAATCAATACTCAAATTGATGTTTTAACTCTTGCTCTTACTGTTACTAGTTTATCTTTAATAGGGCAAGCAGGTGATTTAGTATTTAGTAGTTTTAAACGTTATTACAATAAAAAGGATTTTTCAAATTTAATTCCAGGACATGGTGGAATATTAGATAGATTAGATAGTTTAATCTTTGTATTATTAGGGTTCGTTTTAGTTATAACTATTTTATAGGAGGTTTAAATGACACTTATTTATTTCATACTTATATTAGGAGTAATAATTTTTATACACGAATTGGGCCACTTTATCTTTGCTAGAAGAGCAGGAGTATATATTTACGAGTTTTCTATTGGTATGGGTCCTAAAATTTTAAGTAAAAAATCTAAAAAGAATGAAACAGAATATTCTATACGACTTATACCACTTGGAGGATTTTGTTCAATGGCTGGTGAGTCAAGCGAAGATGAGAAAACTGTTCCGAAAGATAAATTACTTCAAAATAAAACTTGGTTACAAAAGTTTTTAGTCATGTTTGCCGGACCTTTGTTCAATTTTATTTTAGCTTTTCTTCTTTTATTCTTTATGGGATTAGTTTATGGAACTCCTCAAACAAAACCCATAGTTGGTGCGATAGAAGAAAACTCACCTGCTGAAGCTTCTGGACTTAAAGTGGGGGATAGAATAGTTAGTATAAATGATAAAAACGTTAAAAACTGGGATGAAGTAATGATGAGATTACAATTAATTAATAATGGTGATCCTGTTACTTTTGAAATAATTAATAGACAAGGTGATAATTTAGATATTGAAATTAAACCTAAAAAAGTTGTACAAGATAAAGTAGTTTCATATCATTTTGGTGTAGGTATGGGAGATAAAAAAGAACATGGTTTAGTCTCATCTTTAAGTTATGCTACTTCTAAACTAGGTTCATTAACTAAATCAATGGTAACTGTTATTGGAGGATTATTTACTGGCAAGATTTCAGTTTCTAATGTTTCTGGTCCAGTAGGAATTTATTCAGTAGTAGGGGAACAAGCTAAGGCAGGATTTGCTAGTATTTTATACTTAACAGCTTTCCTTAGCATAAATGTTGGATTTATCAATTTAATTCCATTTCCAGCATTTGATGGAGGAAGAATATTATTCTTAATTATTGAAAAGGTAAAAGGTAACCCTGTTAATCCAAAAGTAGAAAATATGTTCCATTATATTGGTTTCTTCATTTTAATTGGATTAATGATTTTAGTTACATTTAACGATATATTAAGATTATTTTAAGAAAGAGGGAAAATAAATGAATACACGTGATAAAATTAATCAATTATTAAAAATTTGTCCTAACTACGAAAAAATAAATTCTTACGAATTTTTAGAAGGTGATACATTTTCAGAAACAATGATTAATTTTTATATTAGACTCATAGATAACGTAGATATGAATAATGAAGAAGAAGTTAAATTTTTAAGTAATTTAGATAATGCTTTATCTAAATATGTAGATGATTATCACTTTAGAAAATATTTAAAAAATAAATTATTGAACGTTAATACTAATGAAAAATATTATACATATAAAATTACTGTTAAATTAATAGAATATTCAACTAAGTTTGATGGTACCAAAATAGAAAGTACCAGATGGATTTAAATTTAAAAATGTAGCTAATTTTAAGTTGCGTTTCTTAAATTGAAATTTGAACCGTACCGGAAAGGTGCGCCTTTTTGTTAGAGAAAACCCTCTGAAGGTCGGCATTAAAGTATGCCGACTACTTTTTTGCGATAAAAAAGGAGTTTAGTGCCTTTTTAATAATATAAAAATATGCTTCTGGGTAGCAAATAGGTAGTAATTTTAGTAAAAAATAGTGTTTTGAATCCAATTATTTAAATTTGAGAAGTTTTGTTTTACCTTTACTATAAATATATGTAGCCTACTTGCACATAAGGTTGAAGAAAAAAAATTAAATTCAAATATTTCTCTATGTTTATTAAAATCTTTTGAATACTTATAGAAATTAGAATAATTTCCAATATTATTATCTTTAACTATGTATATAGAGAATTACCCATATATGTAACAAGGATATTAGTTAATCCACAGCTTCCGTGCCAATAGGATATTTGCTTTGCATTTGTTTACCGCGTCGTTAGATATCTGTGATTTTCAACTATATTTAATTTTCAAAGAACAAATCAGGTGCAAAATGTCAATTTGCAATTTAATTTAAAAGTGCTAAATCGTACTTAACAGTTACTACACAATACCTTTAGTGCATTTTGTCAACTATCAAAACAAAGAAAATTTATTTCTATTAATTTTTGATAGAAAATAGACAAAATGCACCATCTTGTGATATAATCAAGTACAAAAAGGAGGCATACTGTGAGAAATAAGAAAAAAGATACAATTAATATTGTGATAGGTAAGCATATGGCTGAATTAAGATCTAAATTCAACTTATCTCAAAAAGAAATATGCCAAGTTATTGGTGTTAATAGAAATACATATAAGGATTATGAAATAGGTCATAGAACAATTCCACTTCAAGTATTAAGAGATTTATCAAAGTTTTATAAAGTATCTTTTGATTATTTTTTTGAAAATATGCCTAAATTAACAGACAAAGAGCAAAGACAACTATTTGGATATTCTACATCTGTTGCTAATGATAAAGAAAAATACATAGCAATAGATTTAACTAATCCTAATGCAATGAAAGAATACTTTGAAAAAGAACAAAATAAAATTCAAAATAAAGTTAGACTTAGAGTTAAACAATTAAGATTAGAGAATAATAAAACGCAAGATGAGATTGCTAAATATTTAGATGTAGATAAATCAACATATAATAAATATGAGAATGGTAAAAGAAAGTTTAATAATGATGTAGTTAAACAATTAGCAGATTACTATAATATTAAAGTTAGTGATATTGTAGATTAATAAGTGACACGAAAAAATGGGTGTACCCCACACATAAATATCCGTCACTGCCGTCACTAAAGATTTAAAAGGAGAAATAGATTATGGAAAATAAATTTAATTTAACAAGAGAAAAAAATGTATTTGTTGCTAAAAGAAATATAGTTGATTATATTTGGAAAAGTGCAAATTTAGAGGGTATTGGTGTTACATATCCTGAAACACAAGCAATTTATGATGGTGGTGTTGTTAATGGACTTACTGTTGATAAAATAATTGCAATTAATAATTTAAAATATGCTTGGCAATTTATACTAGAGAATGAAGTAATAGATTATGATTTTAAATTATTATCACATTTACATAAATTAACTTGTGATAAATTAGTTTTAGATCAGAATTTAGGTAGATTAAGAACTACTCCTGTAAATATTGGTGGAACTTCTTGGAAACCACAATTTCCTATTGAAAGTCAAATTAAAGAAGAATTAGAAAGATTACTTAATCAACCAGAAAAAACAAAAACTGAAATAGCGATAGAGGTTATGCTATGGATTATGAGAAGACAAATGTTTATAGATGGTAATAAAAGAGTTGGTATGTTATTTGCTAATAAAATAATGATAGATAATGGTTGTGGTATTATAACTATCTCACAAGAAAATCAACTGACATTCTTTGAAAAATTAATTAAGTTTTACGAATCAGGTGATAATAATGATTTAAAACAATGGATTTATGAAACAAGTATTGATGGAATTGATTTATAATCAGTTCCTTTTTAAGTGTAAAAACATAATTTTTTTTGTCAAAAATAGTGAGTAACAATGATAGTATTTTGAAAATATATGTTACAATTAAATTGTATCATATCAGAATAATAGATGTCCTTATTAAACATTGTATAAAGTAGTAATTTAAATGAATTTATTCCTTATAAAAAAATTGGATGTATATCACTTGATAAAGTTGATTATAAGAATTTTCAACCAAATGGTGTACTATTTTTGGAGGAATGGGGATTTAATCATGTTATTTGTAGAGTAATAGCGATAGATAGTCCAGAGGATAAAAGGCGCAAACATGAAAGATATGATAGAGTTATCAAGAAAAAAAGTTATATAGCTAATAAAATTGGTTTAACCGTAGGAGTTATGACTAGTTTAATTATTTGTACATTATTGGTATTTGTTCCTGAAAAAAAATATATTGGTTATGATTCAACTAATTATAAAAGTATTTATAAAGATAATATAGAAAAAATATTGAATATATTAAGTATATTCAAATTGAATTAATAGTTTTATTAGTTTTGTAAATCATAATGATATTAGTTGAAAAACTTATGTAGGAGGTACTTAAATGAGTGAAATAAGGACACTATCTGATGTAAAAGAAAGTGAATTATTTGGAACATCAAATTTTGATAGTATTATTAATAATTCAATGCAAATATTAAATAATAATCCTGAGCTTGTTTCTCAAAGAGGGATGGATATTGGTGATACGCCAATTTCTCCAATGTCTTTGGACGATGACTATACTCCAATGTTTTTTTCACCTGAAGTCATGGCATCTTACAAAAGATTGGTAGATATTATAAATGTTCCAGAAACCTCTAAAGAATATTCATTTGTATTGTTAGGAAAATCTGGTACATTAGGAGGACAAAAATGTTATCTAATTGATCAAATGATTGATTGCAATTCTCAAGAATCTGATTTAAGTAGTAGAGTTACCAAAATGGATGGACAAAAACTTAATCAAACTGTTCAATTCGCATTACAAAATGGCTATGACTTCATTAGTATTGGGCATACTCATCCTAATATACCGGAAGAAGAAAGAACAACAACTATTGCAAATTATTTATCAGATGAGGTTAGAGATAGTGAATATATAAGGGAAGCAGGACTTAATTTATCATTACAAGATTTTGTATCTTATGAAAGTTTGTATCAGTACTTTGCACAAAACCCGAATATTAGAACAGCACAAACAATAATAATGTTCAATGGCGAAATGGTAATGATAAGCAAAACAGATTCAACATTAAGTAGATCAGCAGTTTTAATGGATAGAACCACTGGTGAAGAAATATATGTTTCTTCTAAAGAAGAATATAATAAAAATAAAGGTAATATTTTATAGAAAAAAGGTTGTTTAATTATCTAGAAATAATGCATAATATTCATCAAAAGTAATATCATTTTCATAAATATAAGTAGCAACTTTTTCTCCCACATATCTTAAATGCCATGATTCATAGTGATATCCAGTAATATTTTCTTTTTCTTGTTGATATCTTACAATAAACCCATACTTTTGAGCATTTTGTTTTACCCATTCGTACTCTTTAGTATTTTCAAATAAATCGTATCCTGTAGGTCCACCCATAACATCAACTGCAAGTCCTGTTTCATGTTCTGAATGTCTTGGTCTTGCAGAAAATTCTTCTGCCATTTTAAGTCCTTTATCTTTAACGTAATCATTATATAAATTTGATTGATAATCTTTATCTCTATAAGCTGAAACTGCTTTAATAATTAAATTAATACTTTTAGCATCTGTACACATTTCTTCAAATTTTTCTTTAGCTTCTTTCCTAAGTTTCATATCTTTAACTGAATATTTACTATCAATTAATTCTAAATTTTTAGCTTCATATTCTTCTGGTAATTTGTTATATTTGTTTACAAGTACTAATAAATCATCAGGATTAGTTACTTCTTTAGGATTATCATAAAAAGCTTTATCTAAATTCATATTTACATAAAGAATTATTTCTTTATATGACAAATTATCATTTTCATCTCTATATTTTATATATCTTTCTAAATTTTCAGTTTTAAATATTTTATAATCTAAATAATTTTTTAAATCACTAATATAAGTATAATTAGTTAAATAGTTAACTTCTTTATTATTAACTTTACTAAATATTTTGTTTATTTCTTTATCATCATATCCAATTTCAGCTAATTGGTTAATATTTTTAATAAAATCCTTACTATTATTAAATTTAATATTAAAATACAATTCTAAATTCTTTTTGTCAAAATCTTTGCTAGTAAGTGCAGTATCTAATGTTTTAGAATATTTTTGTTTTAAAATAGTAGCTTCAAGTTTATTATCTTTAATTTCTTTAATTGCTTCTTTAGAATAATTTAGTCTTTCTAATTTTTTATCTACAGAATTATAATTAATTAAAAAGAACATTATTCCAAGGATTAAAACAACTAATAAAACTAATTTTCTGACCGCACTTTTTTTAATTTTCTTTCGTTTCATTATTATCACCACATTATTATTATAATTTAATTTTATTCAATTTACAATAAAATTATATTGTGTTAAAATTATAAGTAGGAGGATGATATTTTATGGAAACAAGAAAAATACCAACTAAAAATTATATAATTTATGGTATTATCGTAACATTATCATTGTTATTAGTATTTTATCTAAATGAATGGTTCAAAGCCTATAAAACTAATGAATTAGAAAACTCATATATAGCTAATTATGTAAGTGAATTAAATTATGATGAATTTCAAAATTATATTCAGGAAAACCCTAATATAATAGTTTATATGGGAATAAAAAATTCAGAAGAGTGTTTAACTGTTGAAAAAACTTTATATAAAATTATTGAACAAAATGATTTAAAAGACGAATTAGTATTTTTAAATTTAGGAGAAAAAAACTTTAATCAATTAGATAAAATTAAACAAAAATATTATTCTGAAACTTTAAATAAAACATTTGATAATATTCCATCAATTGCGATTTTTACTAATGGTAAGATTGTAGATTTAGTAGTAAGTGATGAAGAAGGCAAAATTGAAAAAGGAGATATAATTGCCTTATTAGAGGGACAAGAGTTGATAAAATGATAAACGTTGTTTTATATGAACCTGAAATTCCAATGAACACTGGAAATATAATGAGAACATGTGCAGGAACTGATGTGACATTACATTTAATTAAACCTCTAGGTTTTTCCTTAGATGAAAAAAGTATTAAAAGAAGTGGAGCAAATTATATAGATAAATGTAATTATATTGTATATGAAAATTATGAAGATTTTTTAAGTAAAAATAATGGTGTTTTCTATTTTTTAACTAGATATGGAAACAAAAGCTATACTGAATTTGATTATTCAGATAAAACTCAAAATATATATTTTATTTTTGGTAAAGAAAGTACAGGTATTCCTTTAGAAATTCTAAAACCACATTTTGAAACTTGTCTTAGAATACCTATTAATAATAAAATAAGAGCTTTAAATCTTTCTAATACGGTTGCTATTATGATTTTTGAAGCATTAAGACAACAACATTTTGATGGACTTGATTTTTATGATACTTTCAAAGGAAAGGATCATATCATAAACGATTAAAATTTAAAGGATTGTAAATCTATTAAATTAGATTACAATCCTTTATTTTATCCTTTATATAATCCACCATTAATATGCATTACTTGGCCTGTAACATAACTTGAGTCATCACTTGCTAAATATACAAATAATGGAGCTATTTCAAAGGTTTCAGCCATTCTTTTCATGTCAGCATCTGCTCCTAACGTAGGTATTTTTTCTTTATTCCAACACGCTGGTTGCAAAGGAGTCCAAAAGTAACCAGGTGCTACTGCGTTAACTCTAATATTTTTTTGGGCAAGATTTGTAGCTAATGATCTTGTAAATCCAACAATTGCGCCCTTACTAGTAACATAATCTATTAATTCAGGTTCTCCATAAAAAGTAGTAACAGAACTTAAATTAATAATTGAGCTTCCACAGTTTAAATATTTTAAAGCCTCTTTTGTCATATAAAACATAGAATAAATGTTAGTTTTCATAGTATAGTCAAATTGCTCATTGGAAATATCATTTAAACTTTTTTGTTGAAATTGAACTCCTGCATTATTAACTAAAATATCTAATTTCCCAAATGTATTAATTGTCTGTTCTACTACACTTTTGCAAAAATCTGGATTTTTTATGTCACCTTCAATTAATAAACATTTACCACCAATTTGTTCAATATATTTTTTAGTTTCAAAAGCATCTTTATGTTCATTAAAATAAACAATTACAATAGAAGCACCTTCCTTAGCAAAGATAATTGAAACGGCTCTTCCTATTCCAGAATCTCCACCAGTTATAATGGCTACTTTACCATATAATTTTCCACTAGCTTTATAATTAGGATTCTCAAAAATAGGTTTAGGACACATTAAATATTCCATACCTGGTTGAAAATCCTGAGATTGTGGAGGATATTTTGTATAATATGGACTGCATTTATGTGCAAGTTCATACCCACATTCATTAAATTTATTACTATAAAAAAACTTATCTTTCATTTTGTTCACCCAAAATATTATATTCAAATTATTTTTAATATGATATATTTTTATAATCCTATAATATAGTAATATTTTAAGTATTTAAAAGACAAATAAGAAAGAGAACAAATACTAAATAAAAAAAGAAAGTTTATAATTATTACAATCAGACTTTCCATTACTTATTTTATATAATCATTTGATTTTAATCGTTCAATAATTTTTTCTTTACTAACATTACCATTAATTCTATTAAAGCTAGAACCTTCTTCTCCTTTATTAATAAAAACTACATTAGGGGTTCCTGCTACATTAATTATTTTATTAAATTCATTTTGCTCTTCTTTAGAAAAAGTATCTAGATCTATATAGTAAACATTATCTATTTTATATTCATTAATTACTTCTTCCAATTTAGGAGAAAATTCAGTACAATTATGACAAGAAGCGCTTCCAATATATAAAATAAAACTATCTTTAGATTCAATCTTATTTTTAAATTCAGTATAGCTTATTTCGTTTATGCTATTATTTTGGCATCCAGTAAATAAAAAAATTGAAAAAATTAGAATTATTGCAGTTATAATTTTTTTCATAAACTCACCCATAAAAACTATATCACCTTTTATCAATAAAGGCAAATATTTACTTTAAAATTATTTAATAGTATGTTATAATGTAATAATTAAAAATAGGAGGTATTAATATGAATATTTTCAAAAAAATTTTTCTATTAACCCTTTTATTAATTGTCATAATTATACCTCAAAATGTATATGCCCAAAAATGTAATGAAAGTCAAACTAAAGAATTTGAAAATATGGTTAAAAATATAAAAATAGAATATGTACATGATAAAGGAAATAAATTTAAAATTAAAATGGCTAATATTCCTAAAGAAATTTTAATTGTTGATAATAATGGAACTAACTTCACTTATAAAAGTAATAATGTTTCAGTAAACGATGGTTATATAGGTGGTGAAACATACCAATTTAAATTTTTACCAGTATATTATAATTGCGAATTAGATATAGAATATACCAAAACTGTTAAGATTGGAAAGTATAATCAATTTAGTGAAAAAGAAGAATGTAAAAAATATAAAGATTTCAAATACTGTCAAACAAGTTTAAATACAAGCATTACAGAAGATGAATTTTATCAAGAATTAGATAAATATAAAAGTAAAGTAAATAAACCTAAATACATATTTTTAAGTATTTGTTCAGTAAATTTAATTGCTTTAATAATTATATATTTCATTATAATCAGAAAAAGAAAAAAGGAAGAAAATTTAATAAATGATTTCATAAAGTAAACAAAGAAGTAATTTTTGCCGATTTGTTTACTTTTTGTTAACTAAAAACGAAAAAAAAGTGGAAAAAGGCTTGAAAAATAAAGAAAAATGAATATAATAGGCGTTGAAAAAAGCAATAATAATCCTCCACATAGTTAGTCGCAGTATTATCAACATTGAAAAATGGAAAAATTGCGTTTCAAATAAAAGAGGAGAGAGAAATATGAATTTAAAAAAATTCAAAGTATTAGGAGGAACGATATTATTATCTGCAACAATCGCAACTACATTAAGTTCCAATGTTGTACTAGCAAAAGAAGATTCAGTAAAGAATCAAGAAATAGTAGTAACTTATAATGATCAAAAAATAGAATTTGATCAAAAACCAATCATTAAAAATGGAAATACTTTAGTACCATTTAGAGCTATATTTGAATCAATGGGGACAATGGTATACTATAATCCACAAGATAAAAGTATACTAGGTATTTCTAGGGATGGGGATATAATAACTCATACAATAGGAACAAATACTGCAATAGTAAATGGAAAAGAAAAAGCTTTTGGAGCATCATCTGAAATGATTAATGATAGAACCTTAATTCCAGTTAGAATGGTATCAGAATTATTAAATGCTGAAGTAGATTGGAATGGTAAAGAACAAAAGGTAACTATTGAAAAGTATGAGGAAAATAATGAATTTAATAAACTAATTAAAGAAATATTAAAACGTAGCGCTAACCAAAACTTTAATCCAGAAAATTTTAATAGATATTGTAAATATGTTAGTAGTCATCCAGAATTAAGTATTGAAGATTCTATTATTAATGTTAATATGGATTTAGATTTGGAATTAGTAGAAGTTGGTCCAGAAAGTTTTTCTATGAATCCATATTTTAATGAGGGATCAGAGGAGGTAAGAAATTCAATTTCTAATGTACTTTTTGATTTAATAGAAAGTAATACAAAACATTTTGAGCCAAAAAAAGAAGATATTAAAGTAGTTAAGAATATCAATGATCCACTGGTATTAGTTAATAAATTTCATCGTTTGCCAAAAGATCATCAAATAGATATCTCACAATTAACTAACTGTAATATGGAGTATATACAAAATGGTCCAGCATTTGAAGGAATTACTACTACCCCATATATAAGAACAGAAATTTATGAAAATTTTAAAGCATTACGCGATGCTTCAATTGCTACAGGTGAAATTAATAATCATGTCATAGCTGATGAAGCTTATAACATTTTTGGTGGTGAAACTAATAACTGTCCACTTGACATTTTATCATATGAAAGAAGAATGGCTTATAATTCTATTCCTGAAGAAAAACAATACGAAAAGTTTGCTTTTAATTATAATCTTCCATATTGGCATAGTGATCTATCTACAGGTTTTAGTTTTTCCGTTTCTTCTAGTAGCTGGTATCAATTTTTTGAATATTATAAGTATAAAAATTATAAAGATGTTTCAGAAGAAATTGCTAATAATAGTGTTTGGACATATGAATACATGCTTGAAAAAACTGCGTGGCTTAAAGACAATGCTTACAAATATGGATTTGTATTACGATATCCAGAGGGAAAAGAGCATATAACTAGGATGGGATATAATCCAGCACATTATAGATATGTAGGAAAAGAAGTAGCTAAAATAATTCACGATCAAAATTTATGTTTAGAAGAATATTATGCAAAATATTTAAATGATTCAGGTTATACTATTACTCAGGATAGTGTTGAAAAAGTATTAAAATTAAACATTTAATACTTTTTTTTAATGTATAATTATGTTACAATTACTTTATATAATAGATAGGTGATATAATGATTAAAAAAAATATAATCTTATTAGTAAGTCTATTAATTTTATTGTTTCCTAAAAATATATTTGCACAAGAAATTTGTGATACCAATCAAACAAATAAAATGTATAATCTGACCAATGCTATAAAAGTTAAATATGATTATGATAAAAATACTGAATTATTTAAAGTTACTTTATACAATGTTTCAAACGAAATCGGAGTAATAGGTAATGATGGATCGCTATCAATACCAAATTCTAATGGTGAAGTAATTTTTGAAAACTATATAGGAGGTATAACTTATAAATTTACTTTTGTACCTATTAACCAGGATTGTGAATATGAATTAGACTTTAATAAATCTTTCTACGTTCCTAAATATAATAAATTTTCAGAAAATGAAGAATGTAATACTTATAAGGATTTTAAGTTATGTAATAAATGGTACCAAGGTAACATAGATGATACTACTTTTTATAGCGAATTAGAAAAATATAAAAATGCCAATATTGAAACTGTAGAAGATACGAACACTAAAGATTTTGATATTAAAAAAATTATATATATTTCTATTCCTATTGTATTATTAATTTTATTAATTGTTATAGTTATTGTAGTTAAGAAGAAAAAAAAGAAGGTGTTATGATGAAAAAAAACTTGGGTGTAAGTTTATTATTTATTTTTATGCTTTTATTATTTCCAAAAACAATATTTGCTGCAGAGAATTGGAATGTTTATTCTAACACTAGATGTATTAATAGCGCGTATGGTACCATATATGGTGCCAATAAAAGCCAACACGTTACAAACTGTAATAATAATGATACAGTTAGAATAGGTGGTATGTATAGATGTGTAGGAGAATATTTGGGCTATACAACAGGTGGTCTTGTTACTAGGACAAGCAACAAACTAATTAATCCTGGTGATGATCCATATATTAGTCCTGAAGAAACAGTAAATGATGGCAATGCTAAATACACTTATTATTATTTCTATGATACTGGAACAGTAGACACTTGGACAGATGAAAATAATCCTAGAAATTGGATAGTTGGAGATGCCTTAGACATACGTGTTTGTCCTGGAATGGATTTAACTTATAGTACAACTACGAATATTCCAAATTCTTTGATTGGAAAAAAAAATCTTACCTTAATATCAGTTAGTACTTATGATATTATGAATAGCTCGTATGCAAAAGAAGCTTTTAAAAACGATCAAGCACGTGAAAGCATTTATAAATATAAAGTTAATGATAATAAATTAAAAATTGAACCGGGAACATTAGATAGTGCTAGAAACGAATTTTCATATAAAGTTACTATTGATGAGCTCATTGCTAATGATCCAGGAGATATAACTGGACTTGGAGTACCCGGAAGAAGACCAGAATTACATAGAAATGTTAGAGCTTATCATTATTTAGTACCTTTTGTAGCAATTTTTAGAAGCGAAAATGAAAATTACGACCCATGTAAGGAACAAGCTTATGCTTATGAACATCCAGAAGTATGTTGTACAAAAGAAAGATATGATAATGAAACACTTTATTATCCAGAAACTTGTTGCGGAAATAAAGAAATAATAAATGACTTGATTACTAGAACAGAAAGTAATGCTTACAAATTTGATTTATATAATTCTTCCTGGAATATAAAAGATACTTGTTGTACAAATAGTGAAGAATATTTTGTTAGAGAAGGGTTGGCAACTTTAAAATTATTTAGATATTATAAAAGTAGAGATTCATTTTTTAATGATGACTTTATAAATCGTGTATGTAATAATACTTGTAGTTGGAATCCAGAAGATCAAAATTATTGTTGTTATGAAGATGAATATAGAGAAGATCCAAGGTGTATTACTGATAATGTATGCAGTGATCCCATCTATTTTTACAACCATACCGTTGAATGTTGTGGAAATCCAAATAGTACATTTTTTCAAAATAACTCAATGGCATGCTGTGCTGCAACAGAAGGTCATATAAATACTTCTACATGGAATGCAGTATGTGAAAATAAAGTAGAACAATCTAGCGGGTTAGTTTGCCAAGAATTTCCAACTGAATTAACATTTTCTAAAAATGAAAATGGTGTAACTGTAACTAATACAATGAAAGTTGATTTAGCAAATAAAACTAATAATAGTTCTATTAGAAGTGTAGAAGCCGGTAGAGGTTTTGAATATAACTTATCAATTACAGAAACATTAACTATACAAGGAAATCCACCTGACACAAATACTATATTTTATAATCGTAATGATTTAGAAAATACTGTAACTAATTATAAACGAAAATATGACGAAATGCTTGATAAGTACACAGAAAAACGTTTAAGTCAACAAACTATAAGCTTTAAAGTTTCAAATGATACTTTATTTAAATATGATTTAACAAATTTAAAAAATGTAAATAATAAAATAATTAACAATAATTATGTAACAAATCTATCTACATCTAAGAATAGCTATCCATATAGATATGTTTCAGGAACTGATAGGGATGGCAGAATAATTTATGGAACAATAGAATACCGTGATATACCTGTATCTTCTAGTATCACTTATAAATATACAATTACTCCACCGATGTATTATATAAAAACAAATGGTACAGATAGTGGAACTTACAATTCTAAAAATAATGATGACGAATATGTAGAAGGTGGTAGATTAGTTTATACAAGTATTTCTTCCAAATCTGGTTATTATCCATTCTCAATAGAAATTAAAAATGGAGGAATAAGTGGTGAAATTAATACAAGTGGTTCTGGTATTACTTGTCAATATAAATTATCAAATTGCTTAAAAGAAGGACAATGTGATGGAGAAGTATCTGAAAGTGATACGCCAAATTATTTTAGACAAATCTCTTTAAGTAATCCATTTCCAAATAGGGAACCTGGCTCAAATTGGCAAGGAAATGCATTAAATTCTAGTAATACTAAAGTAGCTACATACATTACCGAAAAAGGAGATAATGTTTATAGTAATCCGATGTATCATATAAAACTTACTTCTTCTACAATTTCTGAAATTCAAAGATACAATAAAAATAGTAGTGGTTATGCTGATTGGTCTACTATGAATACAATGACTTTTAATGAGTTTTCAAGAGATAGTAACTTTTTAAACTGTTTAAGTGGTGCTGCAAATAGAAGAAATTGCGGAAGTTTACCAGTCTTAAGTAGTGATGAAATAAGTTTGCCAAATTTAGATAATGTAAGGCATAAAAAAATAGGTGATTTTATAACAACAGATTTTCAGTAAAGGATGTGATTAAATGAAAGAATCTTTTTGGGGCTATTTAATAATTATATTAGGAGTATTTACTTTAACTGTAATTTTATTATTTCAAGATGTAACTAATACTAATGATCAAAATTATTATTTAGTAAAGGAAATAACAGAAGCATCAATGCTTGATGCAATTGACATTCCGTACTATAAAGTAACAGGAGAAATTGCGATTGATAAAGAAAAATTTACTGAAAATTTCGTAAGACGTTATGCAGAAAGTGCAAGTTTAAATAAAACCTATGATATTAAAATATATGATATTGTAGAAACCCCTCCGAAGGTAAGTCTTAGTGTAGATTCTAAATCTAATGTATTTACATTCACCGGAGAACAGTTTAATATTTCAAATAAAATTGATGCTATTTTAGAAACTAGAAGTTAATTAACAAGCTGGATAGAAAACTATCCAGCTTGTTTTCTATTAGAAACCAGAAAATTATTATACATTATTGATAAATAACAAAAATTAAAAATAATAAATAATAGTAAATATACATATAGTAAAACATTATATGTTAATTAAATTTCTTGACCCGGGGGGGTATATGGTATATTAAAAATATAATTGTGAAAAATATAGGAGAGAATAGTAATGATATATAGAAGTAAATTTATTTTAATAGCACTTATAATATGCTTAATTTTAGTATTTACGTTTAAAAACAATAAACAAAACTCTAATAACATTAATTCTAATATGATAGCTTTAGAAACTAATAATTGTTCTAAAGAAGAATACAACAGTTTATTACAAAAAGCAAATAATATTCAAATCAATTATAAACATATAAATGATAATATTTTTAAACTTCAAATATATAATTTAGAAAAAGAATTATATATCTATAATACTGATTCTTCAAAATTATATTTTTATGCAGATAATCAAATAATTGATGGTGAAAACCTTTTAGGAGGAACTTTAATCAAATTAGAAATTAAAGCAAGTGAAAATTCTTCATGTCCTAATCAACTTATAAAAACTAAAACCTTAAATTTGCCATACTATAATGAGTTTAGTAATAATGAATTATGTAAAGGAATAGAAGATTATAAATATTGTCAAAAGTTTATTTACCAAAAATTAACCGAAAAAGAGTTTAAAAATTATGTAGAAAAATATTTACAAGAAATTACTAATTCTAAAACTTTAAAAAATAATGATAATCAATTTATAGAGTTTCTAAAACAATACTTTATTTTAATAATTTTAATTTTATTAATATTGATAATCCTTTTAATCTTAATAATTAAGAAGAGAAAGAAGGTTCAAATATGAAAAAAATTTGCCTACTTTTTTGTTTAGTATTTAGTTTTTTAATATTTAAATTAGATGTTTTTGCACAAATTACTTATGATATTACAAGTTTAAACGTTCAAGATAATAATATATCTTTATCCGGATGGGGAAGAATAAGAAAAAGACATAATGGTAGAAATACTTTAAATGGAGATTATTTATTTTCTCCAACATATCACTTTTATTTAATAAAAGAGGGAACTAATAAAATTGCTTCCGATACTCCTGTTTCTAGATATGTTAAGTATCACTATGAAGGAAATTCTGGATTTAGTTTAACTGAATCTATATATGTAAAAAGTGGTACCCAAAGAGCTTATGGTAAAAATTGTACTAACAATATTAATTGTAGTAGATATGCAAATGACTATGATCAATTTGTACAATATCAAAATAGAGGTCAATATTTTTATGATAATGTAGATTTTGAAGTTAACTTTGATAATTTGGATACTCTAGAAAGTGGTAAATATAGAATAGAAATGGAAATAGAAGTTCCTAATGTAGATAATAATGGAAATATAAATGGTACCTATAAAGAAAGTGTTCCAAATCCGCTATATATTTATAAAGGAAACTGCACCAATTTAGAATCTAGTAATTTAAAGGTTTCAAATTTGACAGATAATGTTTTAATGGCAGCTTCAGATGGTAGATTACAGGAAAAAACTGTTTTAGCAAACGGATTTGAAAATCTCCAAAGTATTGGACGAGCTATTTTTATTGATAATGAAATTTATAAGGTTAATCAATATAAAAAAAATATGATTTCTAAACCATATGATGATCAAACTAGTATAGAAGTATGGGAGCATATTTATAGTAAAAGATCTAAAGATTCAAATGTCAGCTATTCAGGATATCAGTTAGTATTAGATGGTAAATATAAGTGTTTAAGTGGAGGATGTAATTTTCATTTAGGAAGTCTTAGTACAGCTTGGGCGGCTTCTGAATGGGTAGTTCCCTATGGTGATGCATATTTATTAATTGAAAAAAAAAGATCCTTGCAAAGATCCAGAATATACATATAATCATCCAGATATATGTTGTAATAGGTCTGATCTAGAAAATGGATCTTATTATCCCGAAATGTGTTGCGGGAATTTAGAACATCAGAAAAATTATTACAATCCTTCAATGTGGCAATATCAAAATTGTTGTCTTAGTCAAAATAAGATAACATATGATTCCTTAGTACCTCCTAAAACTTTTTATTTAAATACTTATTATACTTTTAGGGATAATCCTGATTTTCAAAACTTAATTGATAGATATTGTGAAGCCCCTATTTGTACCAACGAAGAAGAATTTTACTGGGATTATAATAACAATCAACCTTCAGAGTGTTGTATACAAAATCCTAATAGTGAATATAACGAAAGATGCCAAATAAGTTGCAGTATAGAACATAATAGTTGTAACATATCAAGTTATTTTGAGAATAATAAAAACTGTTGTTGTGAATTAAATGAATATAAAAATACTGAAAGTTGTAAAGGTATTCCACAAGATACTTGGAAAGATAATTTGTCTTGCAAAGACTCTCCTCCAAATAATACCCCTTTTGCAGGAACAGATAATGGAATAACTAATTCAAATATCCAAACTTTAGAAAACGTCTATTTAACTGATTACAAAACTTTAAATGAAATGAAACAACAAGAAAATATAGTGATATCAGGTACAGGATTTGAATATGATATAGGAGTTAAACACGAAGTTATAAGTTTATATATTGGCAGTAAAACAATAGATTTAACAAATGAAGGGAATCTAACTTATGAAACTGCTACTAGAAAAGTAAATTTATTAATTGCTGATCAAATAAATAGAAATATTGAAACTGATAAAATAAATTTAAAATCTAGTCTTATTAATAATCCTTTTATATTTACTGGGAAATCATCTAATCAAAGTACTAAGTATGTATTAGTAAATGAAAATATTAATGATCCTAATACTCAATATAGTAATCCAGTGGATTTTACAATTAAATATTTAAATAGAGGTGATGAACATTATATAACAACAAGAATTAATACAAAAGTAGTATATACTTACAATTATAATTTAACATTAGAGCAAAAATATATTGCCAAACAAAATGCTAAAATTGCAACTAATATAACTACTGAAACAAAAAAAGAATATTTAGATGGTGGAAATAAATTTTATACAGAGTTAAATACAACTACTGGAATTTATGATTTTTATATTACTATTGAAAATAGTGGATTAACAGGAAAACTTTCAAGCACAAATAATGGTTTTAGCTGCCAATATGGAGTGCTTGATAATAGAAAAAAAGAAAAAGAGTGTTTTGATAATAACAACTATTGTACAAATAATTACTATTTTAGACAGATATCATTAAATAATCCTTTTCCAAATAGAGAACCAGGTTTAAATTGGAAAGACAATGTATTTAATTCAAGTGAAACTAAAGTACAAAAATATATTACAAATAATAATGAAAATATTTATCAAAAAATCATGTATGAAATAAAATTGGATAATAGTAAAATTAGTCAAATTAAAAACTATAACAAACTACAAAATCAATCTAACAAAGGATATGGATGGGATGGAATGGTTTCAAATGTTTATAATAAATTAGACTCGATCAGTAGTTTTTTAGATGAAGATTGGTTAGAATTAACATTTGGTGAAAATATTAAAGATAATAGAAGTGCAAAAATTGGAGAATTTTAAGAAGTAATGGATGTGATTTAATGAAAGAAAGTTTTTTGGGATATCTTATAATTATACTTGGAATTTTTACATTGACAGTATTATTTTTATTTAGAGATATCACAACTACTAATGACCAAAATTATTATCTAACAAAGGAAATAACAGAATCTGCTATGTTAGAATCTGTTGATTTAGCCTATTATAGACAAACAGGAATAGTAGCAATAAACAAAGAAAAATTTACTGAAAATTTTATAAGACGTTATGCAGAAAGTGCAAGTTTAAATAAAACATATAACATTAAAATTCACGATGTAGTAGAACAACCACCGAAAGTAAGTATTAGTGTGGATTCTAAATCTACTGTTTTTAATTTTACTGGGGAGCAATTTAATATTACTAATAGGATTAATGCAATTTTAGAAACACAAAATTAAAGATACAAATTTTTATGTATCCTTATTAAATTTTAAAAATAATATTCCATTCTAAAATTAATTATGTTATAATGTATTATATTAAGATAGGAGGACTATTTATGAATAACTTTGCTACAACATTAAAAAGATTTTTTACAAACAAAAATACAGTAACAATTTTGGGAGTTTTAGTTGGAATAGTTGTTTTATATTTTGGATATAATTGGAGAGTCAATCAACAAGTAGAACAAGTTTCTGTTTTAGTTGCTAAACAAGATATTCAACCTAGAACAAAAATTACAAGTGATATGGTAGAAACAGTAAGTATCGCTCGTGTAATGTATGACAAAATGATTGGTGAATATGGTAATGGAACAACAGTATTAAGAGGTAGTGCAGAACTAGATTCCTTTGCTGATGGAGCCTATGCAAATGTTAATTCATTAATCCCAAAAGGGACTCCACTTATTAGAGGAACAAATGTAGTAGAACGTTCTAAAATTCCTTCATCAGTTTTATTAAAAATTGATAAAGGACAAGTTCCATATGCTTTCTCAATTAATTATAGTGATACATATGGCAATGCAATAATGGATGGAATGTATGTTGATATATATATGAAAGCTAATAATGATGATGGAAAAGCTATGATTGGAAAATTAGTTCAAAATGTTAAAGTTTTGGCAGTTTTAGATGCAAGTGGTAGAGATGTATTTGAAAATACAGAAGAAAATAGAACTCCTACAACTTTTATATTTAGTGTAGATGAGGATTTACATTTGTTACTTAGAAAAGCTAATTATCTATCTTCAAATGCAGTGGAATTAATACCTGTTCCAGTTACAGAATCAGTAAGTGATGAAGACTATGAAGGAACTGTTGAAATTACAAGTAGTTATTTAAGAAACTTTATAGAATCTAAAACTATAGATGTACCTGAAGATCAACTTCCAGATGATAATACCCCAGATATTCAAACAACTGAATAATGGAAAATGACAATATTTTTTCCCATATTGACTTTGGACCTTTAAAAAAATATCTAGATGATGATAATATCACAGATATTTCGTACAGTAATAATGGGCAAGTTTGGGTTAAATCTTTATCCCAAGGGGTATATCGTGTAGAAGAACCATCAATAAACAATGAATTGATGGAAAAAATTGCCTTTCAATGTTCAAATGCAATGGGTAAAACATTTAATATGGCTAATCCTTTTCTAGATGCAGAAGGTGAAGAATTACGTTTAAACTTCATACACGAATCAATTGCTAGAAATGGAATAGCTGCAGTTTTAAGAAAGACACCAGCTAAAATAAGACTTGAAAAAAATAAATTGTTAAATGAAAATTATGTTACTTTAGATATTCATGATTTATTAATCCAATGTGTAATTGGACACTGTAATATTATAGTAAGTGGAGAAACTGGTTCTGGTAAAACAGAATTTGTTAAATACTTAGCTGCACATACTTTAGAAAATGAAAAAATTATTACTATTGAAGATACTCTAGAATTACATTTAGATAGAATATTTCCACATAGGGATATAGTAGCTATGAAAACTAATAATATAGCTTCTTATTCTGATGTATTAGTAACTTGTATGAGACAAAATCCTAAATGGATACTATTATCGGAAGTAAGAAGCGCAGAAGCAGTTATGGCAGTTCGTAATTCAATATCTTCTGGACATAATATATTATCAACTATACATGCAGATAAAGCAGTATCAATTCCTACCAGAATGTATAGCTTACTTGAATCTAATATAGATATAACTCAGTTTTTAGCAACAATACATAGATATGTACAGTTAGGAGTTCATATAAGAGGTTATTATTCCAAACAATATGGACGTTTCCAAAGAGAAATTGTAGAAGTAACAGAATTTTACGTTGATGAAGATAATAAACCTCAACATAATGAAATTTATAGAAAAACTTCAGATGGAAGAATTACTAGAAGAAATCCTTCTAAATATTTAATAGGATATTTAGATGCACAAGGTATTTCTCTTTCAAAAGAAGTTATGGTAAATGAAAATAGTCAAACAATTAATAATCAAAATAATAATATAAGTAGTAATGAGATTGAGGAAATAGAAGAGATTGAAGAAATAAATATGTAAGGCGGTGAATTTATGACATTTATTATATTTTTAATTATTACCTTTATAGCAATTTTTATAATAAGTTATAGAAGAAAAAAAGGTGAAAATGTCTACAAATTCATATCCCAACAAATAGGTACAGTTTATGATAAAATAGCTCCTTATTCATATAAAGTTATAAGAGAAAAAGTTAAAGATTTAAAACAAGATTATACTAAAAAACAATATATTACGCAAATTATTATTTTTGCAGGGTTAGCTTCTGTTATTTCATATTTATATTTTTATAGTATTATTTGGAGTATTATTTATGCATTAATTGCAGTTAGTGCGATTCCTTATATTACTTATATAAGATATAAAAGAATATATAGTGAGTTTATCTTTGAACAAATACAAGTTTATACAACAAACGTTATTATGGAATATCAAACTACTAAATCATTTGTAAAAGCTTTAGAAGGAGTTTATAACTCTGGAGTATTAGAAGATCCTGTTGCAAGTGATGTTAAAACAATGTTAGATATGGCTTATGAAAATGGACAAATTGATGGTTCAATAGATTTTATGAATCAAAAATATCCTTATCATATAGTTAGAAATATGCATCAACTATTCTTACAAGTTACTAAAGAAGGGGCAAGAGATGTTACAGGATCATTAGATAATATGTCATTAGATATAGACACTCTTGTTGAAGGAGTATATCGTGATAGATTAGATAGAGATCAATTTCATAAACAATTTTTAACTTATGGTTTGATGTTATACTTTTTAGTAGCAGTTTTACAATTGTTATTAGGAGTAGATGCATATTTAAAAATGATTGAATTATGGTATGTACAATTAACACTTCATGCCGTTTTAATCGCTAATAGTTATTTTCTACTTAATGGAGAAAAATATTATAATGAGAATGTAGGTGGAGAATAATGTGGGAAATTTTAATTATTATTGTAATAGTTTTTGTAATTTTTTCAGTTAATGGTTTTATTGACAGTAAACAGTTTTTTCAAGATAATACAGTATATTTTAAAACTTTAAAAGAAAGTGATTATGATTTCTTAGTAAGAGCAAAATATGGTGAAAAAGTTGACCCTGATTTACTTTTTAATAAAAGGCTTAAAAATTCAGTAATTATTTTTGCTATTATGATGTTATTCTTTATTACTAATATAAACTTTTTAAATATTTTAATTTCAATTATTGTAGCAGCTTTTGTATTTAAAAGTGGTTATCGTAATTTAAAAAATTATTATAAAAAACATTTACATGATATTGATTTATTATTACCTTATTACTTAAAATCTTTAGAAGTTTTAATTCAATATTATACAGTTCCTGTAGCAATTCAAAAATCAATAGACGATGCTCCTGCTATTTTTAAACCAGGTCTTAATGAATTAATGCAAAAAATTAATGAGGGAGATTCTTCAATTGATCCATATATGGAATTTGCTAAAGCTTATCCTGTTAGAGACTCAATGCGAATGATGAGATTACTTTATCGTTTAGGATTAGGTTTACAAGAAAATAAAGAAGAACAATTATTGTTATTATCTAAAACTGTATCTAATTTACAAAATAAAGCTCGTGAACAAAAATATAAAGAAAGACTTGAAAAAATGCAAAGTAAAACTATGATTATGCTTGGCGTTACAGGTGCTGGTGTAATTGTATTATTACTAGTAGCAATGCTTCAAATGATGTCATCTATATAATTTTAAAAAAATATTGAATAAATTAAATAAATAATATATAATAAAATTGTTAATGATAAAGAATAGAGGAGGAATTTATAAATGAAAGAGGCGACCGGAGAATTAAATATAACTGTTGTAGCTATTATAGCAATTGCTGCAATAGCAGCATTATTCTATGCTGTTGTTTGGCCAGCAATTAGAGGAAATTTAACTGCGAGCACAAGATGTTCTGCAGCTTACGGATGTGGTGCATGTAATAACAATACAATGATTTGTAGAGGATATTATAATGAAAATGGTGAGGCTGTAGAGGGTGACATTAGATGTCAATGTGGACAATGATATAATATTTAAAGGAAGATGATGTAAATGAGAGAAGCGGTTGGAAGTACATTCTTATTTAATTTGATGATTATATTCATCTTCTTTTTTGCGTCTTTTCTTGCTATTGCAGTAAATTATTCACAAGCTTTTCAAATGAAAAATAGAATAATTAATTTATTAGAACAATATGAGGGAGAAGAAGGGGCAAGAGAACAAATCGCTTCTCTTATTCAATCTTCAGGATATTATAGAGTAGCTAATTGTGAAGCTGATGAACACCAAATTACAGATGAAAATGGTAGAGCGTTACCTGGAGTTTGTGTTAAAAGAAATACAAATGTTGATACCGGAGATGTGTATTACAGTGTAAAAACTTTTGTAAGTTTTAACTTACCGGTTATCGGAAATTTCTTTACATTTCCTGTAAAAGGTGAAACTAAAGCAATTACTAATTTAGATTAATTTTTAACAATAAAGTGTGGTGTTGGTATGAATGTAATTATTTCAAATAAAGCTAGAGATATGCTTGTTAATTTAAATATTGATGTTATTAAATCATTAAATGGTGAATATGAAGCAGATGAGTTAGTAGCAATGTTCTCTAACTTTTTTTTCAATAAAATGATTTTAGATATAACTGCTATTAAAGATTATACTGATATAAGAAATATACAAAAATTATCTATTGGCTTAGATATGGATAAAGTTATATTAGTTTTAGATGGAACTCCACAAACAAGTTCTGCTACATTTTTATCTAAGCTAGTTTCATTAGGAATTTATAATTTTGCTACTGATTTAAATGGAATAAATTATTTATACAATAATCCTAATTCGTATAAAGATGTTGCGCATATTCAGCAAGTGGATAATCTAACAAATATAGTTACAGATAAAATAGAAAATTACAATTTGAAAATTTTAGGAATTAAAAATGTTACAGATCATGCGGGTGCAACAACTTTTATTTTTATGTTAAAAAATCAGCTAGAATTAGAAGGATATAATGTAGCAGCAATAGAAATTGGAAAAAGAGATTTTTCTAATTTTAATGCTAAAGATATGGTAAGTTGCAGTGAAAATGATTTTGAGAGTTTTTTATCTAAATATTCTGGTTATGATATTGTTTTAGTAGATTTAAATACTTCAGAAGATGATAGTGCTTGTGGTGATGTATTATATCTAATAGAACCCACATATATTAAACTTAATAAATTAATTAGAAGAGATAGAATGATTTTTCAAAAGTTAAAAGGAAAAAAAATTATACTTAATAAAAGCTTATTAGATCAAAAAGATATTACAGACTTTGAGTCAGAATCTAATAGTAAAGTTTATTATAATGTTCCACCTTTGGATGAGAAGAAGAAAGATCATAAAATTTTAAGTGGTTTATTAAGTGCTTTAGGATTATCAAAATCTAATGATATTGAAGAAGAAAAAGGTAAAATTTTTGGATTATTTAAAAAATAATTAACAGTAAATTATAAAATTTTTGTAAAAATATATATAATTTTGTAAATTTATGTTATAATTTTATCGTATAAGTGTTTACGAGGAGGATTTAAAAATGAGTAATAATTTATTTTACGTTTTAGCTGATGCTGAAACAATTCAAAAAATTTGTAGTGACAATAGTGAAATGGTAGCTATTTGGAATTTTATCAGTGCTATTTTAACTGTTATACAAATTGCTGTTCCAATCTTATTAATTATAATGGGATCATTAGATTTAGCAAAAGCTGTTATGGCTGGTAAAGATGACGAAATCAAGAAAGCCCAAGGTACTTTTGTTAAAAGAGCAATTGCAGCTGTTATTGTATTCTTTGTTCCTGTTGTTGTTAAATTGGTATTAGGATTAGTTCCAGTTGGTACTGGTGATGCAAAAACAACATTTAAAACATGTATAGATAAACTTAAATAATTTGTATATTTTAACTACAACTTTTAGTTGTAGTTTTTTTAATTTTTTAATATTTATGATATAATATATCTATAATATGGAGGGAAACTATGAAAAATATAAAGAACTTTATTTTTATTATTTTAATAACAGTATTATTTTTTGGAATGAAAGACCATGTATATGCAGAAGAAACTTGTAACTCTCCTAATTGTTGTGAATACTATGTAGATCAAACTGGTATTTTTGGAATGTATGGCAGTACTTATGTTAAAATAACCACTACATCACCTTCGTATAGCAGTGCGACAGCAACAGTAACAAGAATGAGTGACGTTGACAAAAAGGCTACTATTAAAAATTGGTCTAAGGAAAACGGTTCAGATATGACCGGTAAAGATTACTATATAAGCAATGGAAAATGTCCAGATAAAATTCTTATTTCTTTTAAAGGAATGGATAAAGCATCTTATGATATTTATTTTTATAATCAAGATGCTACTAAGAATAAATTAATAGATAATATGAGTAGTAGTTATACTTCCATGACTGTTGAATTAAAAAGAGAATTATCTTCTGAAGAACAAGAACAACAAGAACAAGGTGAAGATGCTTACTTTCAGAATCTTGCTAATACATTAGAAGAGACAAGAAATCAATTTAACGAGTTAAAATGTACTGAACTAGAAACATATAATGAAAAAGCTTCTGATTACAATCTTGAAAATGCAGCAGAGTGTTTAAGATTAAAAACAGCCCTTCAAGGCCAAGTTAGTAGTGCTAAAAATGAAATGAATCAAAGTGAAAATACTAATACTTCTGGTTATAATAATCTTCAAAATCAAGTTGAACAAGCAGAACAAGAAATAGAAAAAGCAACTAATAATAGAGAGACAGCCCATAGTGATAGAGATACTCTAACAGGAGAAGCACTTGATGGAGATATAATGGGGGATCAAGGTGATACAAATTTAACGTGTGAAGATGTTATAAGTGATGGATTAAGAGATGTAATAAATCAAATATTAACATATATGAGTATAGCTATAGTTGTTTTACTAATAGTACTAGGTACAATAGATTTTACTAAAGCCGTTGCTGCATCCGATCAGGATGCTATAAAGAAAGCACAAGGTACTTTTGTAAAAAGAATAATAATAGCAGTAATATTTTTCTTTTTACCAATATTAGTAAATCTTGTACTAGGTTTTATTAATAGTACATGGAGTACTTGTGGTTTTAGATGATAAATTACATTAAAAAAAATATAAAAATATAAATAATTATGTTATAATGTATTAATATTGTATATTTAGAGGATGAATGTAATTATGGATAGAAAAAAATATATAATTAAAATTATTTTAACAATAGTATTATTTCTAAGCTTAAAAGAAAATGTATATGCAAAAGAAGCGTGCAAATTTGAAAATAATTGTTGCGAATATATAATAAATGATACTGAAGGGAATCAACAATTATTAAAAATTGACTATTCAAAAAATGAAGTAAAATCAAGTATTTATATAAATGGTAAGGAATCAAAAGAAGTTAAATTGAAAAACTGGGAAAATGATGGAAGAAATAATCCCTATAAACCAATTAATGATGATGGGGCTTCTGATATTGTTGGAAAAGTTTATGTGTCTTCTGTCAAAAAATGTCCAGATAAATTGTTTCTGGCAGAATCAAAAGGTGAACGCTATGCTTGGTTATATACAAATGATTCACAAATTGAAACAATAAAAAAAAGTTCATCAATTCAAGGTGATTTTACCTTTATAAATGGTAATCTAAATCCAAATCCTGTTGCGACTGAAGATGAACAATCAGATGAACAATCAGATGGTGATAGAGATACACTAACAGGGGAAGCACTTGATGGAGATATAATGGGGGATCAAGGTGATACAAGTTTAACATGTGAAGATGTTATAAGTGATGGATTAAGAGATGTAATAAATCAAATATTAACATATATGAGTATAGCTATAATCGTTTTACTAATAGTATTAGGAACAATAGATTTTACCAAAGCTGTTGCTGCATCCGATCAGGATGCTATAAAGAAAGCCCAAGGTACTTTTGTAAAAAGAATAATAATAGCAGTAATATTTTTCTTTTTACCAATATTAGTAAATCTTGTACTAGGTTTTATTAATAGTACATGGAGTACTTGTGGTTTTAGATGATTACTTTAGATTGAGGTGAGTTATGTTAAAGTTTTTAGTAGATGGAGTGAGATTTTTACTTTTTAGTCTCGATGTCGTTGTATATAGTCTTATTTCAGGTTTATATAGTTTATTTAGGCAAATACAAGAAGTAAGGTTATTTGATCCAACCACAGGAGATGGACAAACTTTAATACAGATTTTAGCTAGTAGAATATATATATTTATTGGTATATATATGTTGTTTAAGTTAGGCTTTAGTTTACTTACAATGATGGTTAGTCCAGAAACTATAAACGATAAAGAAAAGGGATTAGGAAAAATAACCACTAGAGCTGCTATAATGCTTTGTCTTACAGTAGCAGTTCCTATTATATTTAATATGGCATACGAAGTACAAAAACCAATTGCAGATGCAATTCCTAAAGTGTTTTTTAATATAGATTATTCTTCTGTCAATGATAGTCAGGCTGGAGGAATAATGGCAATTAGTACTTTTAATGGTTTTATTTCTAAAAATGAAGAAGCGGTTGATTTTGGCTCTTTAAGTGGTGAAGAACAAGCTTGTGCTTCACAATTTGATACAATTCAAAATGGGTTGTATGAAGGAACGCTATATAAAATATCAGATTATAATAAAAATGATTGTTTGAATGCATCTTCAGGAGATGAATATTTATTTAATTATAACTTTATTATATCTACAATTACTGGTGGTATTGTAGCTTTCATGTTGGTTAGTTTTTGTATAGATTTAGGAACACGTGTGGTTAAGCTTGCCTTTTTAGAGTTAATAGCACCAATACCAATTATGAGTTATATAAGTCCTAGCTCTAGTAAAGATGGCTCTTTTTCTAAGTGGGTCAAAATAACCGCACTTACTTATTTAGATTTGTTTACTAGAATACTTATAATTTCTCTTACTGTTTTCATGATAACAAATTTAATAAAAGATCCAACTGTTCAAGCACATACTCAAGAAAACCCACTTGTTTTAGTAGCTCTTATTTTAGGATTACTTGCTTTTGCAAAACAAGCACCTGATTTAATAAAAGATATACTTGGTATTAAAGGTGATACAAACTCATTTAGTTTAAATCCATTAAAGAAAGTAAAAGATATACCATTTGCTGGAAAATTAGCAGGTCTTGCTACAGGAGCAGTTGCAGCAGGAGCTACAAAAGTTAAAAGTCAAATTGGAGGAGTAGCTGGAGGCCTTGTATCAAAAGCAAGAGGAAATTCTTTTGCTGCAGGACGCGAAACAGGATTTAAGGATCAATTTAAAGATATGGCAAAACAAAGATTAGAACGATCTAAAGCAAGAGCAGAAGTAAAAGATAGGGATAGCGATTTAAAAAAAGGAGAAGAAATTTACAATACATTTAATAGTGGGGGTAATCCATTTAAAGGTGGTAAAAATGCTACAAAATTTATGGAATCTATGGATAAAACTAATAATGCTAAGAAAGCAATGTATTCTGCACAAAATATGAAAATGGTAGCAGAACAAGAATATAAAGCCCAAGTAACTAAGCGAACTCAACTTCAAACACAGCTACAAAATATGAACCCTAGTGATTCAAATTACGCTACAAATCACGCTAATATATCTGCACAATTAAATCAAAGTGAAAAAGATATTAAAATAGCATATAATTCATTTGTAGAAGCTAGTAGAATGGCTGGTACTGCTGAAAGTGTTTATAATAATTTTAAAAACGCACATGAAAAGTTACGTGCAAGTGATACAACTAATGCTAAAATTCAAGATAAAATGGATCTATATGAAACTGTAAATGAGAAAAACGAAGATGTTCAAAATTATATTAAGTAAAAGGAGTTGATTAGAAGATGTTAAATAGTGGATATTTAATTCCAGCAAATTCAAAAAAAGGACAATTAATTTTTAACTTTTTTAGACCGATTGATTTAGGTATATTTGGTGCTGGATTAGGAATAAGTCTTTTACTATTAGTAATAGTAGGTACAAGTAATCTATGGACTATAATCTTAGTATTACTTCCAGGGGCAATAGCTACACTATTAGTTGCTCCCGTACCAAATCATCATAATGTATTAGTCCTCATAATGGGCATTTATCATTATTTGAATCATAGAAGAAATTACGTTTGGAAAGGTTGGTGTATTAAAGATGGCGACAAACAGTAAATATACTGAAGATTGGTTACCAATAAATTCCATTATGAATGGTATGATAATACTAGATAATAAATGGAAAGTGACAGGAGTAAAAATTAGACCTAGAAATATTTTTATACTTGATCAAGCAAGTCAAGATGCAGTTTTAATTGCACTAAAAAATTTATATAATCTTTTAGATTTTGAATTTTGGATAATATCTGCAGATAGACCAGTAGATATTTCATTATATTTATCACAATTGCAGTTATTATATAACCAAACACAAAAGCAACATGTAAGAAAACTGATAATGGAAGATATTGAAAAAGCAAATATGTATACTGCAAATAATGTAGTAGATACAGAATACTACTTACTATTTAGAGAAAAAAATGATGATACAATTCAAAAAAGAATTAGACTTCTAATAAATAATTTAGCAAGCTGTGGTTTAGCAGCAGCACAAACTTCTAATGAAGATTTAAGAGTATTGATGGATAACTTTCTAAATGGAGGAAGTTCTACTGAGTTTGGAGCGGTGATGCCAGGATGAGACTAAAAAGTGAATTAGCGCCAAAAGGCTTACAATTTAATCCAGGGGATTTTGTAATCAGTGATAAATATGCTACTATTTTGACAATAATTTCATATCCTAAATTTATTCAAGCAGGATATTTATCAAATCTTACAAATATGTCTGGTATAAAGATAGTAATTAAGCATTTGCCTTTACCTTTTTCAGTTATTTCAAAGATGTTAAATAAAGAAATTGCTGATTTAAAACAAAGATATCAAGAAGAAAATGATAAAACTATTCAAGAAAGAATAAGACAAGATATAAATTCATTAGAATATTTTATTCAAATGTTAGCTGCATCACAAGCTAAAATCTTTGATTTCCAAATGCACATAATGATTACTGCTGATACTAGAGAAGAATTAGAGACAAAAAAAGTTCAAGTTAAAAATTATCTTGAAGCAATGGAATTAGGGTCTACGGTATTAAGATTTGAACAAGAAAAAGTTTTAAAATCAATACTTCCTATTTTTCCAAATCAAGACATAGAACAAAGAATAGGTACACCAATTCCTTCAGTTACAATGGCAGCTATGTATCCATTTATATTTGATAGTATTAAAGATCCGGGATTATCTTGCCTTTTAGGAGTAGATTTTTCTGGTGGAGTTGTATTATTTAATCAATTTTTATATCAAATAAAAAAAGAGCATAATAGAAATAATGCTAATATGATCATTTTAGGTACATCTGGTAGTGGTAAGTCAACAACTGCTAAAATTATTTTAAGGTCTCATATAAGAAATGATGCTCAAATAGTTGCAATTGATCCAGAAGATGAAATTGGTAGTATGGGTAAGGCCTATGGAGCAGATTTAGTAGATCTTGGTAAGGGTGGAGAATTCGGTATGATAAATCCATTAGAAGTAATTGTTGATGCTGATGAAGAAGAACTAAGTCAAGGATTAGGTTATACAGTACTTACCAAGACTCTTCAATTTTTAAAAGCATTTATGAGATATTATTCACCTGATATAACAGAAGATGTACTAACAATGTTTAGTGAAATTGTTCAAGATACATATAAACGATTTGGAATTGACTATAATACAGATTTTTCTAAATTCACTTCAAAAGATTTTCCAGTTTTTGCAGATGTTTATGAAACTATTAAAGGAAGATTACTTTCAATGAATGAAAAAACTAGGGAAAGAGATATAATGGAGCAACTAGAAATTAAAGTTAGACCTTTAACTAATGAACTTAGATTTTATTTTGGAGGTCATACAACTATACAAAGAAACTCTCAATTTATTGTATTCAATTTAAAAGAATTAATGAATTCAGATAACAATATTAGAAACGCTTTATTCTTTAATGTATTAAAATATGCATGGGGATTATGTTTAGATAAAAATGTAAATACGATTTTATCAGTAGATGAAGCGCATATATTACTTTCAGGTAATAACGTATTGGGAGCAGATTTTTTAGCACAAGTACAAAGACGTGCAAGAAAATATAATACAGGTACAATAATTAGTACTCAACAACCAACCGATTTTTCTGATCCATCAATAATAACGCAAGGAAAAGCTATATTTGATAATGCCGCATATTACATTATTATGGGATTAAGAAAACAAGCAACTGATGATTTAGCAAAATTAATTGATTTAAATGATAATGAAAAAGATAGTATCAAAAGATATAATCAAGGAGAAGCCTTATTTGTTTGTGGAAGTAGACGTATGCAAGTAAATATTATAGCTTCTGAAAAAGAATTAGAATCATTTGGAAGCGCAGGAGGTTTCTAATAGCTAAGTATTAAGGAGGTAAAATATGAAAGAAGTAGCTAAACAAGCAGTCAAACAAGCACTAAAAAAGAAAATTATGGCTATTGCTGCTTCTGTCATATTGCCTGCTCTTCCTTATGTTCTTGGGATAATTGCAGTAGTAGTTGTAATTATAACCCCAGTTTATTATGCTAGAGAAATAAAAGAAGGTGCTTCTAACTTTTGGGAAAGATTCACTAATTTTATAACTTTTAATGGATATAGTACTGATGAAGAAGTATTTTATAGAAAACTTGATGATACAACTTTAACTTGTGAGAATGCGAAATTAGTAACATCAACGATTATGTACTATTATCAATTTTTTTCTGAACAAAATTTAAATTATGGAGAAGATGAAGAAACAATAGAAAATACGGAAGTAGAAGATATACCATATGGAGAATTAATTCCAGATTTAAAAAAACTTATTAAAAAAATTAAACAAGGCGATGATGTATATCAGACATATGTCAAAGGAACTTTTTTAGAGTCTGACCCTTATAATAAATTACTAAAAGGTTATGAAGATAAAGATAAAAGAAAAGATGAAATTTATGAGGAAATGAAAATATTAGCAAGTTCTTTTCCATGTACCCAAAAAAATATTTATGGAAATAATGGTGTATGTCAATATACTATTAATGGACAGACTTATTCAGACCTTAAAGTACAGCTTTTAAAATGTGGACATTTCTCTCCACATGATAGATCACCTGTAGACACAGAATTAATAGATTTGGAAAAATATGTTCTAGGAGTAGTTTATCAAGAAGTAGGTGATACAGTAAGTGATGAAGCTATTAAGGCTCAAGCAGTTGCTGCTAGAAGTTTCCTATTAACACGTGCTAAGGCTATGCCTAATAGTTATGGAATAGGAGAAATTCAACAAATAAATGGACAAAGTGTAATTTCAATAAGAGCTTGTACTGATGATCAAGCATATTGTGATCCAGATAGAGGTTGTTGGTCCGATTGCAAAGGTGGAGAAAGTGCATTTTGTTCATCTGGACAAGAAGCAACAATGATTCCTGGTTTTTTAGAAGGGAAAAACTGGAGTAAACAACCTTTACCATCAGATTCTAAAATTAGAACCCTAGTAGAGTCTACAGCTGGAGAAGTAGCTTTGGATGCCTCAGGAGATATAGCCTATTTGGATTTTTATGATACGGATCAAAAGCAATGGAATGCTTTGGCAAATCAAGGTAAAAATTATCAGGAAATTTTGTTAGAACACTATGGCGATGCAATTAGTACTTTTTCTTCAAATTGTACTCAAGGAATGAGCGGTTCAGTAAGACTACCACTTGATGATTACAGGGTTACTTCTGATTATGGAAGAAGAACGCACCCTATTTCTGGAGCCTCTAATAGTTATCATTCTGGTATAGATATGGCAGCACCACAAGGTAGCCCAGTGTATGCAATTGCTCCAGGAAAAGTAGTTACTTCACAATTTAATAATTCGTATGGTTTTTATATAGTAATAGCTCATGATATTGATTATGATGGAAATGATGATTATTTTTCATTGTATGCTCATAACAGTGAATTACTAGTAGCGGTAGGAGACCAAGTATCAGGAGGACAACAAATAGCAAAAGTAGGAAGTACAGGTAATTCTACAGGTCCGCACTTGCATTTTGAAATAAGGGAAGGAACAAATTCTAGAAATAATGCAGTAGATCCTAATCCATTTATAGAAGCAATTAAAAGTGGTACTTCTGTATTTAATCAAATGATAGTTAGTGAAAACAATAATAAAGTATATTATTATCAACTAGATTATTCAAATGTTGCATATTGTCCAAATTCTAGTGATGGTGGTAAAGTATCAAATTATGGATGTTTACCAACTTCTTATGCTATGGTAGTAGCTTCTTTAAGAGATCCAAATGTTACTCCGGCAACAATTGCTAATTTAATTTGTAGTGACTATAGAAATTATAAAGTTGATGGGGCAGGAAGTAACAGTGAAATATTTAGTAATTCTTCTTTCTTAAGTAGGTATAATCTATCAAGTCAAAAAATTTCTGGTAAAACACCAGATGAGTATGCAACTATAATAACTGAAGCTTTAAGAAATAATAAAATGGTAGTAGTAAATGTAAGAAATGGTATATATAATCCATCTGGACATGGTCACTATTTAGTATTAGCTTCAATTACTAATGATGGAAAAATTTTAGTTCATGATCCAGGAAGTAAAAATTTGACAAAAGAAACAGATCTTAATGATATCAAAACTAATATGTTAGGTAATGTAAGACATGGTATCTGGATATTTAGTTAATGGAGGTATTATGAATAAAAAATATAAATTATTTTTACTATTATGTTCGTTAATATTTATTACTGGATGTAACATTGACTATAATTTAACAATTGATTCAAAACAAAGAATAAAAGAAACGTCAGTTATTACAGAAGATAATGATATTCTTAAAGTATATAATGACTCACTAGAGGTAGTTCCAGAACAAACCTTTTATCAATATAAATCATTAACCGGGTTTAAATATTATAAATTAGATCAAAAAATATTTAACGAAGATAGTACTGGGGCTAAACTTATAGCAAATTTTGATAATTTTGATGAATATAAAGAATCATTATTATTTGGAAGATTATTTGACAATCTTTCCATTAATGAGTATGGAAACATGTTATCAGTAGTAGCTAGTGGATATCACCAAGACTTCTTTGCTTCTGAAGAAGATGAAAATTTTAATGTTAAACAAATTAATGTTAATATAAAATTTCATAATAAAGTGACAGATAATAATGCAGATGAATATGACGAAAAAGAAAATACTTACACTTGGATTTTAAAAGCAAATGATAATAAGAGCATTTCATTTAGCATTGATAAGAATGAAAAAAGATATGATATAATTATTAAAGATTTTTTAACTAATAATTTAATTACTATTATCGTAACAATTTCAATTATATTACTTATATTAATAATAGCCACTTATTTTTCAATAAAAAATAAACATGCTAATAAAATTTAAAAAATCACAAATCTCTAAAATCAATTCAGATTTTAAATAGTAAACTTGTTTTCGGTTTTCTTTATAAAAAAGCAATTCAAAACAATTTGGATTGTTTTTTTGTTTTTGGTATGATAATATAAATAATAGGGATGTATACTGATAGTTGAGTATAAAATATAAAGTGTTGGAAAACACTAA